>NZ_JBXUOW010000106.1:0-11623 GCF_057196645.1 Micromonospora sp. ATLC16 | reverse complement strand
ACAAATTCTGAAAATATATAATAACCCGCCCCCCCCCGGGCGGGGGGCCCCCCCCCCCCCCGCGGCCCCCCCCCCCCCCGGCCCCCCAGCGGGCGGACCGGCACCGCCCCGCGCCACCTCGCCCGTCCGGCCGTCTTTCCCACCCGGACGGGCGGGGTCGCGCACCGTGCCCGGCCGGTACGGCTATCGGTTTCAGTAGCGCCACGGGTGGCCGGATTCGTGGTACTCCTCGATCGGCACCAGCGGCACTCCGGGTGCCATCCGGTCGACGTAGAGCCGGCCTTCCAGGTGGTCGATCTCGTGCGCGACGAGCCGGGCCATGCCGAACTCGAAGGACGTGATGAGTCGACCTCCGTCGAACTGCGCGTGTTCGACATCCAGGCGCAGCGGTCGCGGCACCAGCCCGCGATGGTCGAAGAAGGAGAGGCAGCCTTCGTACTGTTCGTCGGTGTGTGGTGCCGCGTCGACCACCCGGGGGTTGAGCAGCACTACCGGCTCGGCGGTGCGGTCCGGCGGGCGGACCACCGCGGCGGCTCGGTCGATGTCGAGCTGCGGGGCGGCAATTCCCACCCCCTTGGTGAAGGGGTGCAGTTCGTCCAGCCGGGCCAGCGCGGTGATCAGCCGGTCGACGATCTCCCGGGCGAGCGGTTCCTCGCGCGGCAGGTCGAACGGGCGGGCCGGCTGGCGCAGCAGATCAGCGCCGCGCTGCACGATGCCGAGCCCACGCATCCGGTCCGACGGTCGGACGCGCCCACCGTCCGCCTCGGGCTCCGGCTGGGCCCGGAATCGCCACTGCAGCCGGTACCGGGCGTTGAGCGGCGGCTCGTCGGTCGCCCAGTCGAAGATCGCCCGGTCGCCCTCGTCGCGGCGGGTCACCGCCGTCCGCAGCGGGCCCTCCTCCGCCGAGAGCGAGGTCTCCGCGCCCCAGACCTGCGGATCCAGGGCTACCGGCAGGTCCAGACGTACGGCGAGGTGCCGGGTCGGTACGCGGACAGCGCGCTGGAACCACGGCCCCCACTTGTCCCGCCCGACGGTGTATGCGTATTCGATGGTGGCGCGGCGGCCGGGATAGAGCGGGAAGCGGCGTTCGCCGTTCTCGAAGAGCAGCCAGATCTCCTTGAACGCGTCCCGGTCGTGCTTGGCACGCCAGTGCATGGTCTCCCGCTCGCCGAACTCGTCTCGGCACGCGACCAGTTGCAGTTCGGCGAAGCTGAGCGGGTGTTCCCGGTGGTGGCGGTTGGAGCGGCCCGGGTCGCTGGGGTAGCGGTCCACGGCCACGCGGATCAGGTATCGGGTGACCGGCTCCACACCGGCGTTGTACAGCTCGCGCCGGATGACGCAGCGGTAGGCGTCGTCGGTGTGGGTGAGGACGGCCGTCTCACGTTCGACGATCAGACCGGTGCCGGGAGGCATCCACTGGCCGGGCAGGCTGGCTTCCCGGTAGTTGCGGTCGCTGCGGGCGTGGCGAAGGTCGTCGTACTCTCGGAAGCGCTGCCAGATCGCGCCGCTGGCCTCCAGGACCGCCTCGGCGCGGCGGGCGAAGTCCTCCGTCGGTCGGTGCCGGCGTCCCTCGACGTGACTGACGTACGAGGGGTCGAAGCCCATCAGGGTAGCCAGTTGTTTCTTGGACAGCCCCCGCTCCGTCCGGTGCCGGGCGAGTTCGGCGGCGAAGGAGTCGGCAGCCCGATCGAGCGGTGAGGTCGTCATCAGCTTCCTCGTGGCCGGGAGTACCAAGTTTCACGTTGTGTTGCCGGCCGCACACACATCTGGCACCTAGTTGACAAGAGCCTTGACTGATGAGCGATTCCTACCGATACTGCCCCGAGTCTCCGCGCCAACACGCTCAGTAGTTTTTACCCCGCCCGGCCACCCAGGTCGCCCACCTCACCCCACCGTCGGGTTCCCCCGCGCCCGAGAGTGTGGTTAGGCTAGCCTTAGTACAACCATGGACGCTTCGGATCGAGTGGGTCAGGTGACGCGGGGGTGGATCAGATGACAGCGGTGCTGCCCCTCCGGGATCCGGCCACCACACCCCTGACTCCGGTCACCACGGCCCTGCGGGCCATGTTCGGCACCGACGACCTTCCCGGTCTGGCCCCGGGCCTGCTGGTCGCCGACGAGGCCGGTTGGGCCCCGGCGACCACCCTGACCGGTACGCGACTGCCGGAGTTGCTCGAATCGGCGGTCCGGCTCTGGAGCGGCACCCCACACGCCTCCGCCGCACTCGCCTGGAAGGCGTACAGCTACTGGGCGTCGCTCCCGGTGGTGCTCAGCTGGGCCACCGCTCGGCGAGTGCCGCTGCTCGACCACCACGAGGCGCTGATCCATTTCGCCGATCGGCGCACCCTGGTGACCGTGGGCCTACGCGAGTCGATCCCGATCGCGGTGCTGCCCAGCGATCCGCTGGCGCTCGCCGGGCTGCCCCAGGTCCGAGTGGTGGCCGATGAACGGGAGTTGCTCGCCGCACTGCGCGCCACGCTGCTGGACGGGCACCTGTCGCCGGTGGTCTCCGCCATCCAGGGCGAGGTCCGCATCGGCGCCCGTACCCTCCTCGGCTCGGTGGCGTCCGGCATCGCCCACGGGCTGCTGCGGGCCGCCGACAGCTTGCCCGGTTCCGCGGTCGAGGCGATCGAGACGCTGCTCGACGCGCTCGGCCTGGCCGACCTGGTGGAGCTGGTGCCCGGCCCGAACGGCGAGCCGACCGTGCAGCGCCGCACCTGCTGCCTGGCCTTCACCCTGCCCAAGCCGAAGGTCTGCCAGGGCTGCTGCATCGGCAGCTGAGTCGGCCCGTCGCTCATCCCGTCAGCGGGCGCACGTCCCAGATCCAGACGCCACCGGCGTACCCGGGCTCGACGCCGGTCAACTCGGTCATCCCCGTACGCAGGGCGTCGGCGTGCTCGTGCGGCCCGAGGATGACCACGCCGGCCCGCCAGTACCGCAGGTCCTCCACCGCATCCCGCCGGGTCCGCTCGCTGATCGGCGGCACCTCGCCGGTGCGTCGGATGGTGCCGAAGAAGCTGCTGGTGGGGCGCGGGGGCGCGGAGAACAGGGCGACCCGGTCCCGGCCCGGCCGGGTGTCCGGGCCAAGGAAGTAGCCACGAGCGATCGGCATCTCCTGCCGGGTACGGGCGGACCAGCGTAACGGCTCCGCGTACTCGGTGTCGGGCAGCGGCAGGGTCACCACGCTGCGTCCACCGGTCAGGTAGGGACGCCAGGCACCGGAGGTGACGAACTCGGGGACCGGTTCGAGCCGTTTCGTCGGCAGCGGGGTGGGCAGCACCGGCACCAACGCCATCGCCAGTCCGGTCGCAGCGGCGAAGCGGAGCTGCGACCGGCGGTCCGGATACCGGGCCGTCAACTCGCGGACCTTCGCCGCTCCGTACGCCAGAATCAGCCCGATGATCGGGGTGATGGCCAGCGCCCAGCGGGTCGGCACCACCGAGTGCAGCACCGGCAGGTCCTCCAGCAGCGCCCACGGCCCGGGTACTCCCGTTCCACGCCGGTCGAAGCGGATCTCCCGGCCGAGCGAGAGCACCGCGAAGAGCAGCCCGAGCGCGGCCAGACCGAGCACCACGGCGCTGCGCCGCAGCCACCACACCAGCGCCACCACGAGGATCACCAGCGGCCAGCCGAAGAAGGCGTTCTCCTCGGTCGGGTTCTTGGCCAGTCCGTCGGCGCTCCGGGCGTCACCGGCCAGCGACTCGCGGGAGTAGGCGAAGAACGAGGCCAGGTCCGTGGAGTAGCCCCGGATCAGCCAGGGCAGCCCGTGGTAGGCGCCGGGACCGAAGAACTGCACGTAAAGCGGGTAGGCCAGCAGCACGGCGGAGACCACGGCGGCCGTCGCGAGCCCGGCGGCGAACGGCCGGATCCGGGCCCGCAGTCCGGGCCGACCGATCACCATCGCGACGATCACCACGGCGAGGCCGATCGCGGTCATCAGCAGGATCTCCAGGTTCAGGAACGCCTGCCAGACGATCACCAGGGCCAGCAGCAGACCGTTGCGCAGCCAACGCCCGGGGCCGGCGAGCCGCAGGGTACGCCAGATGATCAGCGGCACCACGTACTGCGACACGATGTTCGGATGCGCGTTGGCGTGGGAGACCATGGCTGGCGCGTACGCACAGAACGTGGCGCCCAGCCAGGCCGGCCCGCGCGCACCGGGCAGCACCACGCGGGAGAGCAGGAAGTACCAGGCGGTGGCGGTGGCGATCATGCCGAGGGTGAGAAAGAGCAGGAACGCGGCCCGGGTGCCGAAGAGCAGGGTTATCGGCGTCATCGGCAGCGATACGGACAGAACTGACGTATTTGCCATCAGATTGACTGATTCCGGCACATTCATCCGATCCGACGAGAACGGATAGGCCAATTCAGTGACAATTCGGGCACCGTGCGCGAGCATCCATTCGAATTGCGCCATGTCGGTCGGATTGTCGCGAATACCGTCACCAGGGTTCAGCCACATCCGCCCAGTGACCCAGAAGCCGAGTGCGGTGGAGCTCGCCACCGCCACCGCGTCCCGCCACCGCCCCGAGCCGCCCTCGCCACCCACGCGTCCCGGCCGGACGGCAGCCCTTCCCGCCTCGGACTGCGCGTCAGGTCGGCCCGAATCGGGAGTAGTCATAACAATTCATAGCGTAGTCGGCCCACGCGGTCAGGGTGCAGGGTTCGGGACAGTGCCGTAGTATCGGTCAAGTTCTCTGGCTATCACCGATCGTGCCCCAACCCCGACCGTTAATTCGGCCATCACGGGCCCCGATATCCCCGCCGTCCGGGCGGATGGTTCACTCTGTCGGTCCCGGCACGGGTCGAGTCGCATCGTGAGGAATCGACGCATGGCAGAAATCACTGGGGATCAGCGCGTGCAGTCCGAGGTCCTGGAAGGCCTCGCCACGGCGGTCAATCACCGGCGCTGGTTCGTCGAGCTGGCCTTGCCCTACCTGGGTGACAACCCCATCGAGATCGGTAGCGGCCTCGGCGACTACGCCCTGGAGTGGAGCGAGAACTTCCCCCGGTTCACCGCCACCGAGGCCGACCCGGACCGCCTGGTGGCCCTCAAGGAGCGCCTGGCTGACCGACCCTCGATCGAGGTACGCCAGATGCTGCTTCCCCACGGAGAACGCGGTGACTACAGCGCCGCGGTGTCGTACAACGTCCTGGAGCACATCGAGGACCATGTCGGAGCGCTGCGCAGCATGGGCCAACTGGTCCGGCCCGGCGGAGCCGTCGTCATCATCGTGCCGGCGTTCCAGTTCGCGATGAGCCCGGCGGACATCGCCACCGGCCACGTCCGGCGGTACACGAAGAAGACCCTGGCCGACGCGATGACCGAGGCCGGCCTGCGGGTGGAGAAGATCCACTATGCGAACGCGCTCGGCCTGATCGGCTACTTCATGGCCACGAAGGTCTTCCGCCTGATGCCGAAGGAGGGCCCGATGGTGAAGGTCTACGACACCGTGGTCCTCCCCGCCACCAAGGCCGCCGAGCAACTGGTCCGCCCACCCTTCGGCCAGTCCGTCTTCGCCGTAGCCCGCACCCCCTCCTAAACCCACCCCCACCACCCCGCCCCCCATCCCGCCCCGCCCCCCCGCGCCCCCACGCCGCGTCCCGTTGATCATGAGGTTAGCGGCACTTTTCGAGATCGAACTCGCCGCTAACCTCATGATCAACACGGGCTGGGGGGGTAAGGGGGGAGTCAGCCGGTGATCTGGTAGGTGGGGCGGGTGGTGGCTCGGGCCAGGGTGTGGAAGGCCAGGTTGAAGCCGACGTAGGCGGGGCTGGACTCCGGGGTGACGTCGAGACTTTCGACGTCGAGGGCGTGCACCGCGAAGACGTACCGGTGCGGACGGTCACCGGGCGGCGGCGCGGCACCGCCGAAGCCGTGCTCTCCGTAGTCGTTGCGTACGGTGAACGCGCCCTTCAGGTCCTTCTCGGCCGCGCCGCGTGGCAACTCCGTCACGTCGACCGGCAGGTTGACCAGCACCCAGTGCCAGAAACCACTGCCGGTCGGCGCGTCCGGGTCGAAACAGGTCACCACGAAGCCCTTGGTCTCCGCCGGGAAGCCCGACCAGGCCAGATGCGGCGAGACGTTGTCGCCACCGGTGCTGCCGTGGGCGTGAGCCGCGTCCATCGGCTCACCGTTCCGCACATCGTCACTGGTCAGCGTGAAGGAGGCGACGGTCGGCAGCAGCTCGTACGGGTCCGGAGCGATGGGACGTTCCAGGGTCATCGACACAGGTCCTTCCGGTGGAAGTGGTGTTCTGCGTCCCTTTCATACCCTGTGACGCGCTGACATTCGACAGAACCGGCCCCAAGTCCGCCGTAACCGAGAGCGCCTCACGGAAGTTGTCACCCTGCAACAACTAGCGAAGGAGTCTCTTGGCCGGGGTCTGGCGTGACTTCATCACCGCCGTCATCGATGCCCTCCGTCGACGTGACGAGGCGGCGCTCAGCGACGAGCGCCGTCGGGCACTGGACCGGCTCGCCGACGAGAAGATCCGGGAGGAGCAGCGGAAACGCCCCCCGGAAAGTACCTGATGCGGGTGGCAGCCAGATCGATCGCGCCACCTCGTCGGTGACCTTCGGTGGATCGCTGGTGCGCAGTCCGACCGATAGCCCCTACGGGTGCCCGTCGCTGATCGCGATTACCTCGTCGAGGCGGTCCACGGCGGCCTTCAGGTCGTCGACCCCTGGATACGGTCGCGCTCGGCGCGCAGCATGGCTCGCTGCTTGGCGTCGGTGTGCCCGCAAGGTCTACGCGACAGCCCGTCGGCCGAAGACCGTGGATCTGCCCGGGGTCGAGGCGCTGCCGCTCGACATCGCCGACACCGACATGTCCGCGGACTGGCCCGTGGTCAAGATCGCACCGTCGGATCTGGCCGACGCGGCGCTCGACGGTGTCGAGGCCGGCTCCGCCGAGGTACTCGCGGACCAGTGGAGCCGGGAGGTCAAGTCCCGGCTACCGCTGAAGCCGGAGGAGCTCAACGCCGCGATGGATCGCGCCCTGGCGGCGCTGACGGCGGGCTGAGCCGCTCGCGACAAGCATCCGGACCGCCGCTGGGCTCCTGCTCGCTGGGCAGGGGCGGAGGGTGTGGGATTCGAACCCACGAAGACATCGCTGCCTTACCGGTTTTCAAGACCAGCGCCATCGGCCACTAGGCGAACCCTCCCGGACCACGCGGTGCGCGGCCGTGCCCAGTCTGCCACGCCGCGTGCGTCAGTGAACGGCCGAGCTACCGGTGCGCCGTGACCACCGGCGCTGGCTGGTGTCCCGGGTCGCCAACGTGGAGTCGGCCCGGCATGGGGTAAGACTGTGGCCATGCGAGCGATCACCATTGCGGAGCCTGGCGGACCTGACGTGCTGAGCTGGAGCGAGGTGCCGGACCCGCAGCCAGGTCCGGGTGAGGTGGTCGTGGACGTGCGGGCCACGGCGGTGAATCGGGCCGACCTGTTGCAGCGGCAGGGGCACTATCCGCCGCCGCCGGGCGCGCCCGCGTACCTCGGGTTGGAATGCTCGGGGGTGGTGAGCGCGACCGGTCCCGACGTGGCCGACGTGCGAGCGGGTGACCAGGTCTGCGCGCTGCTGGCCGGCGGCGGGTACGCCGAAAGGGTGACCGTGCCCGCCGGGCAGCTGCTGCCGGTGCCGGCCGGCGTCGACCTGGTCGACGCGGCCGGGTTGCCGGAGGTGGCCTGCACGGTGTGGTCGAACGTGGTGCAGGTGGCCCGCCTGGCGGCGGGAGAGACGCTGCTGGTGCACGGTGGGGGCAGCGGGATCGGCACGTTCGCGATCCAGTTCGGTGCCGCGCTCGGCGCGACAGTGGTGGCGACCGCCCGGGCCACCAAGCACGAGCAGCTGCGTGAGCTGGGCGCCGACCTGCTTGTCGACTACCGGGAGCAGGACTTCGTCGAGGAGGTCCGGCGGGCCACCGGCGGCCGGGGCGCGGATGTCGTCCTGGACATCATGGGCGCGTCGTACCTGGGCCGGAACGTGGCCGCCCTGGCCGCCGACGGGCGGCTGGTGGTGATCGGCATGCAGGGCGGTCGCAAGGGTGAGTTGGACCTGGGTGCGCTGTTGGCCAAGCGCGGCACGGTCGCGGCCACCGCGCTGCGTTCCCGGCCGCTGGAGCAGAAGGCGGCGATCGTACGGGGGGTACGCGAACAGGTCTGGCCGCTGGTCGAGGCGGGCCGGGTGCGGCCGGTGATCGACCGACGACTGCCGATCACCGACGCGGTGCGGGCGCACCGGCTCGTCGAGTCCAACGAGCACGTCGGCAAGGTCCTGCTCACCGTCGGCTGAGCCTGGTCACGCGCCGTCCACCGACACGGCAGCCGGCCGGGAAACTAGTACGAGGCGGGCTCCGGGGCCCCCACTACCCAGATTGTCCTCCGGGTTGTAGAGGGTGCAGCGGCGCAGCGACAGGCAGCCGCAACCGATGCAGGCGTCCAGGTCGTCGCGGAGCCGGCTCAGCAGCCGGATCTTCTCGTCCAGCCGGGTCCGCCAGGTCGTCGAGAGCTCGGCCCAGTCCTCGGCGGTGGGGGTACGGGCGGCGGGCAGCGAGTCGAGCGCGGCACGGATCTCCTCAAGTGAGATGCCGACCTGCTGGGCGATCCGGATGAACGCCACCCGACGCAGCTCGGTGCGGTGGTAGCGGCGCTGGTTGCCGCTGGTCCGTTCGGCCCGGATGAGCCCCAGCCGCTCGTAGTAGCGCAGGGCGGACTGCGCCACGCCGCTGCGGGCGGAGAGTTGACCGATGGTCAATGCTTCCTGCATCACGTCGCCTTGAGTTGAACCTCGCTTCAACTTGCAGGTTATCCATATGACCACACTCGCCACCACGGCCCGGGTCGCCGAGGCCGCCGCACCCCTCGACGGGCGCAATCCGGTCGCACCGCTGCTGAAGCGCGTTCGCGCCGGCCGGGAGTTCGGTGCGAATGTCCTGTCGACCTCTCCCGGCCGACTGGCTGGACGCAGCCGGACTACGCCGCTCGATCACCGAGTTTCTGTCGCCGGTGCTGGTCTGAGCGCGTGCCGGCGGACGGTCAGCGGGCCGAGGCGTCGGGGTTACGACGGGTGCGCTCGCGGCCGAGGATCCAGATCGCCTCGACGCCGTCCCGCCAGGTGATCTTCTTGCCTTCCTCGCGGCCCCGGGCCCGGTAGCTGATCGGCACCTCGTACGGCCGGATGCGGCGACGCAGCAGCTTGCCGGTCACCTCTGCCTCCATGCCGAACCCTCGGGATCGGACGTCCAACGAGCGGTAGAGCGCGACCGGCATCAGCTTGAAGCAGGTCTCCAGGTCTCCGATGTAGGAATTGAACAACACGTTCGCCGCCATGGTGACGCTCTTGTTGCCCATCACGTACCAGAAGCTGTACGCGCTGTGGCTGCCGAAGGTGCGGTTGCCGTAGACCACCGTCGCCCGCCCGTCCAGCACCGGGGCCAGCAGCTTGGGGATGTCCTGTGGGTCGTACTCCAGGTCGGCGTCGAGGATGACCATGTATTCGCCCTCGGCGTTGGCCACCGCCGTACGAATGGCCGCGCCCTTGCCCGCGTTGCGCTGGTGCGTGATGACCCGCAGCCGGGCGTCGTCTGCGCGTCCGAGGATCTCCCCGGTGCCGTCACGGCTGCCGTCGTCGACCACCACGAGCTCGATCTCGCATGGGTACTCGACCGCCAGCGCCTGCTTGAGGGCATCCGCTACGCGTTCTTCCTCGTTGTAGACCGGCATGAGGATCGACAGCTTCACGGGAATCTCCACGAGGGCGGGTAACGTGTCGGCCATAGCCTAGCCCGGCAGGTCAGCCGAGTGGCGACGACCAACGATGGCGATCCGCCCGCTCGACCAGCGCCGTACCGCACTGATCGCCATGGGCGACAGCCAGATCTCCGGCGAAGGGGTCGGCACCTACGTGCCCGGCACGCGTGCTCGGGTTACCGGCGGGACGACTTCATCGGCTCCCGGGTCTACTGACGCCGAGAGCAGACGGGTCCGCCGGGTCCGGCACCGGGTGATCTGGTTCGATCACCGCGCCAGGCCCGGCGGGTCCGCTGTCACTTCTGGTCGAACGGTACGACGATCAGACGGGCCTGCGCCTGCTCGCCGTTCACGGTGCCGGCCACGCCCAGCTTGGTGCCGACCTCGATGTCCGTGGAGGCGATCGACTTACGCCGTTCGATCACCCGCAGGTCGTCGGTGAAGGTCCAGGTCCGGGTGAAGCCGTCGGTCGACTTGACCGTGATCTTGTTGTCGGCCAGGGCGGTCACCTCGCCGCGCTGCGCCGAGACCGTCTTCGTGCCGCCGTCCCTGGTCTGCACCACGACGTCGCCGTGCAGCGTGTTCTTGCGCAGCAGCACCCGGGCCGCCCGACGCTTGCGCCACTCCTCGACCCGCTCCTTGCGCTTGCCGGCCGCGCCCGAGGTCGGCTCCACCTGCGCGGCCGTGCTCGCGTCGGCGTCCAGTTCCTCGGGATCGAGGCCGAGCGCGGCCAGCGCCTGCCCCTCCACGCCCATCGCGGCGACCACCTCTACGGCGCTCTCCTGCATAGTGCCCCGCTCGGCCCGGCCCACTCCGCAGCCGGCGGCGGCCAACGCGACCGTCACCAGCAGCGCGCCGGTGGCGGTGAAGGATCCCCTGCGTGCCATTCCTCGTCCTCTCGTCGGTGCTGGTCTGCCGGATCTCGTCGCCAAGGCCGGCGGAGATCCGTGCTGTCAGCGTGGACCGGCCGGATGAGCCGACCGTCAGGCCGACGTTCGGGTCAGGTAAGGAATCCCGGCAGCCGGATGGTGAACGCGGCACCACCCTCGGGAGCGTGCCCGGCGCTTATCTCACCGCCGAGCCGGCGGACCAGGCCGGCGGCGAGCGCGAGCCCGAGCCCGCTGCCGACCTTGCGGAGCCCTCGGTAGCGTTGGTGCAGCGCCCCGCGCTCGAAGGCCACCGTCAGGTCGTCGTCGGTCAGCCCGGGGCCGCCGTCGCGGACCTCGATCACCCCACCGGCGCCCGGGTCGGCGCCGGCTGGCCGGACCGCCAGCACCACCGGCGCACCGGGGGGCGCCATCCGCAGCGCGTTCTCCAGGAGGCCGTCGATCACCTGTCGGATCCGCCCCGGGTCGGTGTACGCCGGCACCGGGTGCCCCGGCAGTTCCGTCCGGAACGTCACCCCGACCGAGGAGCACCGGTCAGCCCAGGTCCGACCGGCGTCAACGGCCAGACCGGCGAGCTCCACCGGCACCGGTTCGAGGGGAAAGTCGACCGCCTCCAGGCGGGCCAGGGCGAGCAGGTCGGTGACCAACCGGTCGAGGTGCTCGGCCTCGGCGAGCATGGTCCGGCCGGTCTCGGCCGCCGCCGACGGTTCGACCACCCCGTCGGCCAGCGCCTCGGCGTAGCCACGGATCGCGGTCAGCGGGGTGCGCAGTTCGTGCGAGACGGAGAGCAGGAACTCCCGCTGTCGTCCCTCGCTCGTGGCCAGCGCGGCGGCCAGCCCGTTCAGCGCGTACGCCAGGTCGGCCACCTCGGCCGGCGACTCGACCGGCACCCGGACGGTACGGTCGCCGGCCCGCAGCCGGGCCGCGACGAGAGCCGCCCGACGGATCGGTGGGGCCAGCCGCGGGGCGAGCAGCGAGCCCGCGAC
>NZ_JBXUOW010000105.1:0-11652 GCF_057196645.1 Micromonospora sp. ATLC16 | reverse complement strand
CGGGAGCGGCCTCGCCAGCCCATCGGACGACGGCGGTTTGGACGAGTTCGACGAGTTCAACCCCAGCCGACGCCGAAGTTCCGCGTTCTCGGCTTCCAGTCGATCCACCCGTTCCCGCAGCTCAACCAGCATCGCCAACAGATCCTCGTACGAGGGCGGGACCTGCGGGACGGACGACACACCACGATCATGCCAGCCAATCAACCAAACTGGACGACCGGCCGCCGGCTCACATCAAGCTGAATACGTACGATCGCTAGTTGCCTTCGTCTGCCGTTCGAGATTGCCAAGGTCCACAGAAGCAAGACGCTGGCGCGATAGGCCGCGCTGCGGGTGCGACACCGACCCGACCCGTACATCCCCGACCGGGTGCCCTGCGGGCTAAAACTGCCCGGCAGGGTGCCCATCCACCAGACTCTGCCGTCCGACTGGGCCCACTGCGACTCGTGTCAGGCAGAAGATCGACGCCGACCCCGAAGAGGCTCGACAACCGCCGCGAGCCAGCTATGCGGATCGAACCCCGGCCGCAGCGGCCGGCGGAGGGAGGGCCGAGCGCGTCCGCAACCACTGTCGGTGTCCTCACGGATCCGAGACCGCTCGCGGCCGGCCCCTGATCGGCGAAGAGCCGGTTAGCGCGGCCGGAAGCTGACGGATGCCGGTCGGCTGGGGCTGCTGATGTCCCGCAACGACACCTGCCGCAACCTGATCGCCCACACGCGTTACCGAGGGGTTTTCGGGGGGCGATTCGAAATCGCACCGATGAGCATCGATGATGCCTGCAACGTTTCGGCTGCTCAAGGCATCGCGTTGGTGCCCCCGGCAGGATTCGAACCTGCGACACACGGTTTAGGAAACCGATGCTCTATCCCCTGAGCTACGAGGGCGCGAGGGCCTAGTCTAGCGACCTGGGGGTTCACCTGGGGTGGCAGGGAGTGGCCCACGTTCACCCACGTTCCCCGGACCCCCGTTCTCCCAGCCCAGGACCACAGCCCGAGTCTCCATGTGACTCGCGTTGATCTTGGTGGGCAGGACGGACCGGCCGGCGCGATGGGGTTGCGTCGGCGGGAAGCGGTCTGGTTCAGGCTGCGGCGCGGATCGGGTAAAGGTCTTGCGGTCGCGGACAAGGGCCCAGAGGACGTCGACGCGTCGTCGGGCGAGGGCGAGTATGGCTTGGCGGTGGTTCTTTCCTTGCGCGCGCTTCTTCTCGTAATAGG
This sequence comes from Micromonospora sp. ATLC16, assembly GCF_057196645.1. Taxonomy (NCBI): domain Bacteria; kingdom Bacillati; phylum Actinomycetota; class Actinomycetes; order Micromonosporales; family Micromonosporaceae; genus Micromonospora; species Micromonospora sp. ATLC16. Next base: position 10,438 of record NZ_JBXUOW010000105.1, on the reverse strand, counting down.
CACGCGATGTAGGGCACTCTCGGGCGGCGGTGAACGCCGCCATCCACATAATGTGCCGTAGCCGCCGGTGGAAGCGGCGAGGCTGCCGATGGTTTCCGGAGACCGTTCCGGAGTCGCGGGAAACAGGCGCCAAACCTGCGTGCGCGGCGAGCTTCGCCGGGCTGTCGTATTCGATCATGCCGGCGGTGTGGACGAGCAGTTCCGCGGTGAGCAGGTTACCCATGCCGGGCATGCTCCCGATGATCGGTGCGAGGGGGTGCTGGTCGAGCTGTTCGGCGATGAGGTCGTCAACGGCGGCGATGCGCTGCTCGATGGCGAGGATCTCGGTGGCCATCTGCCCGATGACCACGGCGGCGGCCCGTTGTCCGGGCAGGGTGACGGTCTGCTGCCGGGCAGCGGCCACCATCGCCTCGGCGACCTGGACGGCGTTCTTCACGTGGCCGCGGCGGAGCAGGGTGGTGATCCGGTCGACCCCGGCGTGCCGGATCGCGGCCGGTGTCTGCCAGCAGGCGAGGACCATCATCGGGGCCTTCCGGTTCAGGTCCACAGCCCGCTCGAGGGCAGGGCTGATCCCGGTGAGGAGTTCCTGCAGTCGAAAGAGGGTGGCGACACGCTGCCCGACGAGGTCGGCGCGGTAGCTGGTCAGGACGGTGAGTTCGGCGAGGAGCCGGTCGGTGGGTTCCAGGATCGGGATGTCGGGGCGCATGCGCATGGTCTGGGCGATGACGACCGCGTCGCGGGCGTCGGTCTTGTTCTCGCCGGCGAAAGCGGCGGCCATATGGAACGCAACGGTGCCAGAGACGTAGCGGACCTGGGCCTGTCGGCGCCACAGCAGGGTCAGCAGCAGGGCGGACAGGCCGGTGGTGACGTCGACCGCCCAGCAGACCGCACGGCCGTGTGTCGACACCTCGGCCATGACGGTGAGCAGGGCGGTCTCGTCGTTGGCGACCCGGCGGGAGTAGACCAGCCGCCCGTCACTGGCGACGGCGGCCACGTGGTGGTGGGTCTTGCCGATGTCCACGCCGATCCACAACTTCGCCACCCTCGCGCTCCCCTTCGTTGATCGGTTCTTTCGGACGCCCGTCGTCTGTGGATCTCGGGTTTGCCGGCACCTTCTCACGAGGCGAACGCAGGTCGCGGATCTCCATCAGCGGTCTACCGAATCTCGCAGACGACGAAGCGGCGGGTGGCATCTCCTACCGTCAGCCAAGCGATCTCGACGAAACACACGCAGCCATACCCACCACTCCCGGGCATTAGGGTCTACGGCCACCCGGGCCGCGCCCGTTCAACCAGCCCGCCCGCGAGGCGGGAAAGTGGGTGGGCACCTCGAGGCTCAGCCACGATCACGGCGGAACACACACAGCCATCCCCACTCCCGACCCTGCGGGCGCGGCAATCTCGAGCCTGCCGCCGTCACGGGCCGGCACCTCGGACACGATGTGCGGGACCCACACAGCATGCTTCACGGAGCGCGGGGCAGGCGTACGGCATGGTGGCCCATGACGGCTGGTCGCCGGCCGCCGTTCCGACCGGCCTGGTTCCTACGCCAACCATCGCTGCAGCGGCTTGAATAGCGGTGTGCAGGTCAGCAAGGACGGGCGGGACTGGCGGATCGGCGCCGCCGCCGACGTGGGCTGGATCGCGGGTCACACCACTGCCGGTGTCTCGATCGCCACCGCCATCCCGCTGGTCTCCGACGCCTACGCCACCACCTACCAGGCCGACGACGTCACCGCCGCCGCCTACGAGCAGGCCCTGGTCGAGGACCTCACCATGCACACGCCCGACCTCGTTCGTTGCTGGGTGTGACGTTGTGACTGGTGTCGGACATAAGCACGGTAGGAGGGGGCGCCATCCGAGGTGTGTTGGGTGCGTCGCGGACCTCACCGACGAACTCTTCCACGATGTCCTGTGCGCCGGACCGGAACTCGAGCCCCTAACCTTCTCATCCGTGGAGGACCGGCATAGTACGGGGATGCCGATTCTCTTGTCTAAAATAGATACTGTCGTCCTGCCATCACACGAAGTGTTCTGCCTCTACTCGCGTGAGGAGAGGGAGCAGAGGGACCTCGCGGAAGCAGAGCGACTTGCCTCTGCTGACGGGGTCGGGTTCGCCTGGAGTGCCGTCGGGGTGCGGGTCGCGACTGAGGTCAGCAAGGCACTAGTGTCGGTGGAGACGTGGTCGGGGATGCCGTTACTCCTGCGGGACCAGGGTCCGTTTGACTTCGCGTGGGAGGGTGTCGTTGACTTCCCGGACGGCAGGTGGTGCATCAGCGAGTCGCTCGATTCGCTGACGAGGCTCGGCGTTGAACTGCCGTCGGGACCGGGCCGGTGCGGCGTTCGGGTAGTGGCGTACAACCACAATGACGTGCTCGATCGTTACGAGATGGCACAGGCGGGAACTGACGAGGAGTTCGCCGCCATGCTGGCTGAACTCAAGCGGCTCGATCCCGAGACGGCGGAGCGATACCAGATTCAATTGTGGCCGGTGAGGCGGCAGCGTGGCACCGCCCCACCGGATGAGCGCTCCTAAGTGTTCACCTTGACCAGGAACAGGTCTCCATCAAGCACCCGGTACTTCTTGTAAAATTGATTTTCCAGCAGGTCGCGACCAACGTGCTGATTGTCGGTAGCATCGATTACGCGCACCGAGTAGCGCTGAAGGTCGGTCGGCTCCGGCGCTCCGGTGTGCGATCCCTCGTATGTGCTGGCAAAAGGGTATTCGTCGCAATTTGAATCTGACCGTTATATTCACCCCAGATGTTTTTGCATAGTGCGACTGACTTGTTGCGATTATTGTCGTTTTCGGTTTTGTTATGCATTCGCGTCAGGGGTACAGTCTTGCCTGGAACGCTCTTTCCCACCCAGCTAGGGAATGTCAACATCGGCTGTTCCTGAGCATGAAGGATGTGTAGCGCACTCTCGTCCTGGTTGGATCGTTGATGTCGACCTCGAAGACGAGTTGGTGATCGGTGAACACCGCGCCTCGGGCGGCGCCGACGTAGTCGGCCGAGTCGTAGCGGGTCCGGGAGACGCCCGTTTCGACTGGGAGTGTCCAAGTGAACTCGGGCTGCGCCGGGCTGTGTGCGTACAGGTTGAGGAACAGGGCATGCGGCACGATCTGCGGGCCGCCGCCGCTAACCTCTGGCGAGACGAAGCTGATCGACCAGTCATCCTGCAAGCGCCAGGAGGCGACCGCGGCGTCGCGGCTCGGTACCGTCGGGCAGGTCACCAGCGCCGCATTGCAGCCGAGGAACCCAACGCGGATGAACATGGTTTCCAGCACGAGGGTAGACGCATCGGTCTTGCGGATGTCATCGACGAAGACTACGTAGCGGACCTCTCGGATTCCGTTGCTGCCAAAACCAAGCATGGTGATGCTGGAGGTGACGGTGCCGACCATCGCGTTGTTGACGAAAATGGTGATAATCCAGGTACGTCGGATGCACTGCGAGAGGCGATCTCGGAACCAGCCGACTTCGTCGAGGGCAGCGTCCTGAGAGACGGCGCGGATGCCGGTCTACGAATACAGCCCCATGTTTGGGCGGCTTGTCGACGCGCCGGTGGAGATGGTGCCGCTGCTCGCCGTCCTAGCTGTTCTGCACCAGGCGCAGAGTGGCAGGTCGGTGGGCACCTGTGTTCCGACGAGTCATCAGGTCAGTGGGGCGCTGCGGCACCTTGGCTTCGAGGCCGAGGCGGTCGCTGCGTGCGCCACGCTGTACCGGGTGACCGACACGTTCACCGAGGTGTCCGAGGTCGGCGTGTGGAGACGACCTCCGGTCGTCCACCCCGATGGCACCACGAACGGCCATATGGTCGTGTGGACGCCGTCGTTCGCGCAGCTCGTGGACGCCACCCTGGTTCAGGATCCGCTTCTGCTGGCCGCCGCCCAGGTTGATCCGGTCTACTCGACCCCAGTGTTCGTGGAGGTCCCCACCGACCGGAAGGAGTTCCTCGCGGCTCAGCCCGTCGCCTGGCTCGACGATCGCCTGTACGCGTCGTGGGTCCTGCTGCCGGATTGGACCCGGCGGATGGACCCGGTGCTGGAAGGGGAGGCCGGCAGGGTCGTGGAACTCGGCGCACTCGTTCTGGCCACCGACGCGCTCCGCCTCATCGTGGCCGTCGCGGAGGAGCGGGATCTGGGTGCGATGCTGGTCCAGTACCCGCGGCTTGGGGCGCTGCTCCGAGGCGAACGCCAGCTACCGGAGTCGCCAGTCGAGCCACTGCCGCGTCCTGCCGACCACCAGCCCTCGCATGACCTGAACAGTCACTGACAGTTGATTCCAGGCCCGGCGTAGGAGCAATGCTCCTACGCCGGGTTCTCCTTTCCGTGCAGAACCGCGAAAGCTTCCACTCGATGGCTAATCGACGACCAGCAACCGCGTGTCGATGGCCTCGCGAAGTGCCGGCAGCATCAGCACCACGACACCGATAACCGCCGCTCCACAGCCGGCCGCCACCGTCGCCAGCTGAGCCCATGGCACGTTCAACTCGGGATGCTCGCTGACGGCGAAGAACGCTTCTGCCATCGGGATCGTGCACACCATGCCGACCAGAGCACCTGGCAACAGATTCGCTGCCGTCTGCCCGAGCAACACCAGTCGTAGCGTGCGAACGGTGACTCCCTGAGCTCGCAACGCGGCGATTCCGCGGCGCTCCTCGATAAGCCGGTCGAGCAGAGCCACCGCGAGGGACAGCGTCGAGACGACGAAGGCGAGCACAAGGCCGGTCCAGACCACCTGCCGGTAGGTCTGACTCACCGACTGCGCCTCCCGCATCATCGTCTCGACGTCGCGGACCTCCCGATTGCCTCCCTCCTGCAACCGTTCGACGGCCGTTCGCACCCGTTCGACAAGGACAGGGTCGCTACTGGACACGGTGACCAGAAGCTGTCGCCCGGACGCGACGCGGAGTGCCTGCTGCGGGACCTGAGAGACCGGAACGATCCCCGCACCGATCCCGAGTTCCCCTAGTCCGTCCAGGGCATGGCCAACGATCTTGCCAATACGCACAGGTCCGAGTTCGACGTACTTGACGCCGTCGGCGCTCTCGGAGCCGAACTGGTACGCCGCCAGCGATCCGCCGGCGCCCCGCAGGCTTTCCTCTCCGACGGACGGAGCCAGGTACGTACTTTCCGGCCCGCACTCGGGCAATGGGCTGCGCAGCACCGACGAGAGTGCGGCGCAGTCGCCGGCCACCGCGTTGACATCCGCAAAACCATCGCCCGACCGACCCAGCTCCACATTGGCCAACTCCGCCACACCAGCCACCCCGGGCAGATCCAACTCGCCCGGTGCAGGTGCCCGCTCGATGTGCGCGAGAAGCGTGTGCGGCTTGAGACGTTGGTTCAGCTGAGTCAGGGATGCGGGCGCACCCCCGTCGGCGAGTGGCAGCACGGCGAGGAACCAGCCGGAGGCGAATACCAGAAGGGTGACGACGCCAACCACCCGCGCTGCTGTCGCCGCTGACGCCTGAGCGCGCCGCGCCACGAGGAGCACGGCCGGACTGCGCTCCATCCGCAGCATGAGACCGACGACCCCAAGACACAGCGTCGGTGCGCTGACCAGCAGACCAATCATGATCAACAAGGCGGCCACGAAGAGCGGTACGGCGGCTGCGCTGCCGGTCTGGTCGGCGGCGATCAGCCAGCAGGCCGTCAGCAGACCGACGAGGAGCGGCAGCAGCCGCCATCGTCCCGACCGGACAGCCGCGGAGCGCCGGACGACACCCACCGGATTGACGACCACCCGCCGAAGTGCGATCACGGCGATCGCCGTAGCCAACACCGGCAGGCCCACGATGATCGCCGCGGCGGCCGGTATCGGCGGCAGGACGTCGGCGACGAAGGCGCCCTCACCTGGTAGCCGCGCCGCGCCCGCTGCGGCGAGCGCCAGGAAGATCAGACCCCCTCCGATCGAGCCGACGGCTGCGGCCATCCCGACCTCGACCGCGGTCAGCAGCCGGACCTGCATGGCCGACATCCCGGACAATCGGAGCGCGGCAAGCCGACGGTCACGTTCCTGTGACCCCCATCGGACCGCATTGACGACCAGCGCCAGCAGCGGAAACATCAATGCCGCGAGGCCGACCGGCACGGCCAGCCGCAACCCTCCCGGTAGGGGCGGCACGTCCTCCGGCCTGGAGCCCCAGCCGGAGGCTGGAACGTAGTCGGCGGGGAACGCCTCCGGGGTTGCGCCGATCCACACCAACCACTCGCGAGGGCCGGTCATACCGGCGTCGCCCACGGTGCCGACGACCCGCTGCGGGTACCGCTCGCGCAGCGTCACATCCGCTTCCAAAGCGGCCTCGACTCCCGGGGAGACGACGATCTCCCCCGGCCGCGGCAAGCGTTCCAGCCCTGGCGGAGGCGGGGCATCCGATCGCGTCGCTGTCACCTCGGTGACGACCAACTTGCGATCGAGGTAGACATCGGTCCACCGGCGGGCAAGCAACATGCCGGCCGATCGCACCGCACCACGCTCCAGCGTCGGCGACCGGTCGGCCGCGCGATCGCGCTGAGCCTCGCTCACCGGCAACACCGCCGAGCCGGCCAGCAGGAACACCGCGGCCACCGCCATGCCGGCACTCGTCAACATGAACCGCTTGCGCGACCGCGGGCTGCCGACAGCCAGTTGCGCGGCGAGCCCGACGACGCCGGCCAGCTTCACCGCGCCGTTCCCGTCACCGACGGAACCACCCGGCCGTCACGCAACACCACCTCACGCTCGGCGTATGCGGCGATCTTGTCATCGTGAGTCACGATGACCAGAGCACATCGACGGTTCCTGACCTGCTGACTCAGCAGATCAAGTACCAGCTCACCGTTTGTCGTGTCCAGAGCGCCGGTCGGCTCGTCGGCGAAAATGATGTCCGGGTCAGGGGCCAGCGCCCTGGCCACGGCGACCCGCTGCTGCTGACCGCCCGACATCTCACCGGGGCGGCGGCGCGCCAGCTCCTCAACGCCGAGGTCGCGCAGCCACGAGCGCGCGGTGTCCTCCGCCGGGCGCCGGCCGATACCGTTGAGACGCAAGTTGAGTGAAACGTTCTCCAAGGCCGTCAGTTCCGGCACCAGGTGCCCGAATTGAAAGACGAAGCCGAACCGCTGACGGCGCATTGCACTGCGCTCGGCGTCGGACATCGTGTTCAGGTCCCGGCCGTTGAAACACACCCGCCCCTCGCCGGGCGTCACCAGTCCGGACAGGCAGTGCAGCAACGTCGACTTGCCGGAGCCGCTGGAGCCGACGATCGCGATACTGTCGCCCCGCTCCACGGTCAGGTCAACGCCATCCAGAGCGCGGGTCAATCCATACGTGACACGCAGCCCCTCACATCGCAGGAGCGGCGTCCCGCGTTGCTCGTGACTCGGCGACGACTCCATGCCTCGACTCACCCTGCCGACGCCGCATCGATGTGCCACCGTTCGTCGATCTGGACGAGGGTGAGCGTGGTGGAGCCCAGTGCGTCGATCGCGCCCTGCTGGCCGTCGAGCTGCAGCTCAACGGTGGCATTCCCACCGTTGACCTGCGGATCCTTCATCTTCACCTTGCGCAGCGCTGCGGCCGACGCCGGATCCAGACGGCCGGCGACCGCCTTGACACTCTGCAGACAGTCGCCGCCGGCGGCACGCTTCGCGAGCGCCTCCTGGGCCGCCTTGCTCATCAGTGAGCACGCCTGCGTCGCGTTGCCGTCGGCGAGGGCGCTGGCATACAACGGAACTATCTCCCGAACGCCTTCAGGCCCCGGCCGATGTCCGGGGTCGCGGCCCTCCGAGCATGAGACGATCGCTATGACCGGGAGTACGGCGAGAGCGATACGGGCGGCGCGCACCCGCTGAGAACGAGACATGAACGAAGAACTCCTAACGAGTCGGCGAGGGCTGATGGTCAGCCCTTGATGTCAAGACTGGGATGGAGCAAGTGCCTGTTACTGGCGTCGTAAGGCATCCACCGGTTGGAGCCGCACGGCGCGCCAGGCCGGCGGGAGCCCCGCGACGATGCCTGCGGCGGCCCCGGCCAACAGCGCGAAACCGATCGCCACGGGGGTGAGGACGGGCTTCCATCCGTTCCACGTCGAGATCCCCACGACGACGGCCACGCCGGTGTACGCCCCGATCACGGCACCGACCAGGCCGAGCGCGAGCGTCTCAGCCATGATCTGGATAAAGATGTGCCGCCGCAGAGCGCCGAGAACGGAGCCCGTTGGCACGCCACCGCTCGGCCCAGGCCAGCAAAGGCGTACCGGCCGTCAGGTGCGGTCGAATCGCCCGCAAGGCGTCCGCGTCGACGGGTTGGATCGCCACCGCGGTCATGCCCGACGACGGCGGCCGCTCGACGAGGAACGTGCCCGGCGGATCCATTACGCCGGCATGTACCACGCCCTCGATGCTGCGGACCCGCTCCAGGTCGCCTGGCTCGATGAAGTCGGTGAGCGTGGCACCGGCCGCCTGGCTCACCACGAGTTCGGTGGCCCGGAAGCTGTCGAACTCGTCGGTGACCTGACGCGACAGCGTCGAGGACAGCCCGGACATCGTGACGAGGGTGCCGGTGGCGACCACGACACCCGCGATCACGAGAGCCGCCTTCAGACCCTGCGCCCGCATCGACGCGGCAGCCTCGCGCAGCACATCGCCGACGGGTCGATCCGCAGGGGCTCGCTCCGCGCCTGCGGGGTCCGCTGCGCCGTCATCTCGAACGCCTGCTGTTGCTGCGGATATCCTTCGTCGGCGAGGCACTGCCGAACGTCGGCCGAACGTCGGCCGAACGGCGATCCTGCAACGTTTCGGTGAGGCTGATGATCTCCTCCATCGAGCCACTCTGGGCCTGCTTGTCCGCCACCTCGTTCACTGCCGACGGGGTGGGCTCCGGCGTCGACGGCTTATCCGAGGAGCAGCCGGCCGCCAGCAGCACCGCGCCGACGAGGAAAACATTTTTGAGTGCAGTGCGCATCTTTTCGATCCCCCGCATACGCGTTCATCGCAGTTTGTCGGTTTCTTGAATCAGTGCGGCGTGGCCCTCGATGTCGCGCCTGATGTTGGCCAGTCGACGCTCGGTCGAATCGATCCAACGAAGGTCGGCATCCAGATGGAGAATCGCCAGTTCCGCGGCAATCACATCCAGTCGGCCAGAGGTCGGCGACGACTTGATCTTCGTCATTTCACGCATGAGCGCACGATGTGCAACTCGTTGCACATCCAGCACCCTGGCCGCATCTCGCTGCGTCAGCAGAGCAAGAACCACCTTGGCGTAAAGGTCGGGCTGGAGGTATTGCTGCACCCCTCCGGGCTCGAAGAACCAACGCTCGAGCCCATCCGTCCCGACCTCGGTCACCTGGAAGAGCGTCCGGTCCGGACCACCGGAGCGCTCCACGCCGACGACTGTCACCAACCCGTCCCGCTGCAACCGCTGAAGGGTGCTGTAGATCTGCCCGGATCGCAGCGGCCGCCGGAAACCGAGCAGGGCGCCGTAACGTTGTTGCAGCTCATAGCCGTGCAAAGGACGCGGTTCCATCAGGGCGAGGAGCGTCTCCGACACGGCCATGCGGAGAAGTATCCACTGAGTGGGTAGTCGCCGCAACCCCGTTGCCGATTTCGGCGAACGCCCGAACCTCTGTTGGCCGGAGGGCGACGGCAATCGGCGGATGCAATCGCTCACCCTTGGATGATCATGTTGGTCACCACCGCGCTCGAACCGCACGAGGTTCCGAACCCGCTCTTGGCGTCCGCTGCCGTTGGCGTCCGGGGCGCACGCGGCACGCCGTGGGCCGGCCTCCAGATCCTTGCGCCGCATTACGGTCCCGCGGTCACCGGGCGACGAACCATGCGTCGCTACAGAGATACAAAGAAAGCCAAGCGCGCTGGGCCTAGCCTGGTAGGCTACGGGCATGGGCCGGTTTTCCGAGGATGAGCTGCATGCGGTTGTCTCCAGGTACGAGGCGACGCGCGCGGCCGCGTTGACCGAGCGGGACGAGCAGCTGCGGGCTTTTCATGCGGCCGGTTGGCGGCCGGTGGATCTGCAGCGGGTCACCGGATACAGCCGGGAGACGATCCGTCAGGCACTACGACCGGAGGTCCGGCGCGCAACCAACATCAGCCGGCGCAAGGCATCGCCCCAGCCGCCGTCGGACTACCGGACCTATGGCGACCGGAAGCCCTACGTGGTCGCCGAAACCCTCACCGAACTGCACGGGCCGACCGACGGCACAGTGACGCTTCCGCGTCACCTCGACTGGTCCGGGCACGCCGAGTACGACCTGAACCGGACCGCACGCCTGGCCAGCATGTACAAGGTGGTACTCACCGAAGCCAGCACGGCCGAGGATCTGCACACCTGGCTCGACGCCGACCTCCTCCGGCGGCTCTGGCCCACCCTCCGGCTGCCACCCCAGCTCCGCCATCGCTGGGAGGAAGCCTTCCCCGAACTCGCCGCAACCCGCAGCA
>NZ_JBXUOW010000104.1:0-12041 GCF_057196645.1 Micromonospora sp. ATLC16 | reverse complement strand
ATCCTCGTACGAGGGCGGGACCTGCGGGACGGACGACACACCACGATCATGCCAGCCAATCAACCAAACTGGACGACCGGCCGCCGGCTCACATCAAGCTGAATACGTACGTCCCCCCGGCCTGCGGAGCCAGCTGCCAACAACAACGCGAAACATACCGGCAGGCCAGCAACGAACGCGCCGAAGCAGAACGCAAACAACGCGAATGCCAAGCCAGCTTCTGGTGCCGCAACGGGCAGGGGCTCAAGGATGGACTCAGTGCTGCTGGCAATTGGGTCGTCGAGCACAAGAATGCGATCCTGACTGGCGCGGCGATCGTGGCGGCTGGCCTCTGCATCGTGGCTACCGCGGGTGTCTGCCTCGCCGCGGCGGCCGGAGCAGCACTCACCAGTGCCGCCTACCGAGTGAATGATTTCGCGGGAAGCGACATGACCAAGGCGGACGTTGCGAAGCTCGGCGTCGGCCTGGCCACAGATGTTGGGTTAGTGTTCATTCCGGGAGCACGTGTGGCCTCAGGCGGTACCAAGTTTCTAGCACAAAATTCGATCAGAATTCCGCTGGGCCGCGTGGGTGAAGCGTTGACCGGCGCGAAGTCAATCTCTCTCGGAAATGGCCGGCTGGGAACGTCGGTGGGCAGGATTCCGCTGGGTCGTGTAGGGAGAGCGTTGACCGGGGCGACGGGGATCAACTACGGACTTGGTCGTCTCGAGGCGGGGACTCGTTGGGTTCCGTTGCGTGCTGCGGCGACCGTAGGTGGATGGATTACAACAAACCATGACCCATTTACCAACGCCGTCGGTAATATGATGGACTGATCAGGCTTCTGGAGGTGAAGTGTGGCAATCGTCACGGTGCTGATGATTATTGCAGGTCTGGCTGCAATAATCTGGGTGGCCAACTGGCCCTTCGGTACGCCGTTGGCAAAGGATCTCGGTGACGAGGAGCATCGTATTAATGCCGCGCACAATAGGCGGCATCATCGCGGTGCGGTACGCATTTTGCTGCCCGGTCTTGCCATCATTTTTGGGATTACATCAATTAGGATTTTCGTGGACCAAAAAAGTCAGTTCGCGGCAGTCTTCATGGGTGTGTGTTCGGTCGTGTGCGCGGGCGTGTTCGTCGCATTGATGAAGGGAGATCGCAGGCGGCGGTATTCGAAACGGCGATAGACTCCCACCCTAAAGGACGTCTCGTAACTCGGTGGAGGCGTTGCCTGGCAACGGTGCTGGTGTCATCCGAGCAGGATGATGTTGTGGAGGTGGGCGATGCCGGAAGCGGTGTCGGTCAATGTGTGGGCGGCGCGGCGGTAGTCGCGGAGGATCTTGAAGGTCTTCATGCGGGCCAGGGCGTGTTCGACCTGGGCTCGGACGGTGCGGTGCTGCTTGTTCAGGTTCTTCTTCCAGTCGGGTAGTTCGCTGCCGTTGGTGGGTTTGCGGTAGGGGATGATCACGTCGGGGTTGCCGCGGTAGGCGCCGTCGGCCATGACCGGCCGTCCGGCGAGCTTGGCGTCGATGCCGGAGGTGCGGTAGACGATGGTGTCGTTGCGGTTGTCGGGCTGCGGGTCGCCCAGGGCGACGACGAGACGGGTGTGGGCGTCGATGGCGACCTGCAGGTTCGTTGAGTAGCGGTAGTTCTTGCTCGGGGCGGCGAGGCGGTGGTCGCGGGTCGGGACCAGGGTGCCGTCGACGATGGCGATCTGGTCGACCCGACGCCGCCGTACCGGAGCCAAGGCGAGCAGCGGGCCGAGGGTGTCGATGACCCGGTGTGCGGCGGAGTGGGACACCCCGAACAGGGGACCGATCTGCCGCATCGTCAGGTTCGTCCGCCAGTAGGTCGCGACCAGCAGCACCCGGTCGGCGAGGTCAAGTGACCACTGCCGGCCCGGCCGACCGTCGGCGATCGCGTCACCGCCCCGCTCGGCGACCAGCCGGACCAGCCGGCGGAACTGGACGGGCTGCAGTCCGGTGAACGGGAAGATCCACTTCTGGCGGGCTGCCGAGATCACCTGCACCCCGCAATGATCCACCATGGACCGCCGACGGAGTTACGAGACGTCCCTTAGGTGCTAGCAAAAAGTGGTGGCATCATGGGAAGGCTGGCTAGGTGTGAGGTGATCGCGGTTGGCGAAACGTAGCAATCGTCGTCAAGGCAAGAGGGTCCCGGGCGTCGGTGATTCGGCGAGGACGGCCAAGCTGACGATCCGCCTTGCCTACCCGCCTGCGGCATTCGTCTACCGGGCTACAAAGCCGCGCGTGCTGGTCGATGGTGTTGACGTCGGAGTGGCGCGGTGGGGTGAACACCGAGTGCCAGTCACGGCGGGTTGGCACCGAGTGCAGGTATGGGTGCCGTACGTGTTGCCTCGGAAAGCCGGACGAGCGCAGACAGACATCGCGGTGGATGTTCGTGAGGTTGCCGTCGTCGCGTACATGGCGCCGGCGGTGACCTTTGCCCGAGGGTCGCTAGGCCGGCCGGGGCAGAAGTCGACCGGACTTTCAACAGTCATGGCCCTCAACGCCATCGCGCTCGTCGTGGCGTTCGCTGCCCTGCTCGTCCTCCTAATGGTCGGCCTAAACTGACTGGGGGCCGCGACCAGTGGCGAAATCTGATCGGCCCGACGACCGCCACCAGCCGATCGTCCTGACCGCGCCTCGCCGGTGGCCTGCTGCAACGCCTCACTGTCGGAGTCCATCACAGCGCGGAATGCACGCCGAGGTCGTTGGTGCGACCACACCGGCGTGCCGGGTTTGCCGCGAAGCCTGCCTTGCCCGGCAGATGACCGCCCGCCGCAGTAGACGCCGGTGTTCCGGTCGGCGGTGACCGCCGGAAGCCGATGGTGGTGGGGCAGTGGTGCGACGACTCCTTTACTCGGCCGGTTTATCATTCAGTCGACCTGGACAAACGTGCGTGAGCATGCCGCTGGGCCACCGGACTACTGGGGGTTTATGCTTCGTGCGACCTGGACAAACGTGTTTGAGCATGCAGCTGGGCCACTGGACTACCTGGGGGTCAAGTGCCGCAGCTGCCGCCAATTGTCGCTTCGCCGTGGCTCGCTGTCGCTCCCGACCGGACAAGCACGCCGGGGCCCCGCCGGTGGCAACGGTCCCGTACGCGACGTCAGGGCTAAAGCGGCCTCCCCGGTCACACCGAAGAGCTCCGTCCTCTCAGGTCGGCGAAGAGCCGGCCGGTCGCGGCGGCCTGCTTGCGGGCACAACGCATGGACGCGCCTCCGCAGCCGTCGCCGTCATAGTTCAGGGCGGCGATACGACGGTGTGGGGAGAGGCGCATACCCTTGGTCCTGCCCGGATCCGCGGCGGGGAAGTCGAGGCCGACCGGTGACGCGTACCCCGTCGCGGCGATGATGTGGTCGTACTTCTCGACACTTCCGTCGGAGAACTCCACGCGTTCTCCATCGACTTGGAGAACGCGGGTCGGCATGATCGTGCAGCGGGCCGGAACCGTGGAGGGGCTCTTGGTGATCACGAATCCGCGGGGAGCCTCACCTCTCGTGGAGTAGCGCACGCACGTTCCCAGCATGGCGAGGGGTGAGTGCCGGGAGATCAGTCGCACCTTGCGCCCGGTGCACCACGACAGCCGGATGTCGGGCCGCTCCTCGATGATCTCCTCGCAGACCTCCACCCCGCTCTGGCCACCGCCGACCACGAGGACCGACTGATGGGGTTGGATGCCCGACAGGTCCCGGAGGGTGGAGGCGTGGTAGCAGTTGTCCCCCGTCCAGTCCGCGGGGATGCGCGGCGCCCCGTAGTGACCCGTCGCGACGACCACGAACGCGTACGGTGTCTCGCCGTGGGGGGTCGTCACGCCCACGTGTGAGTCGTGCTCCACGACACGGTCGACCTGGGTGAGGAAACGTCTCAGCTGAAGGTCGGCGCGCTCGTCGGACCAGGCCTTCAGGAGGGTACGGAACTCCTGGACGGTCACGGTCGGTTTCGTTCTGTACTCGGGGGCGATGCACCTTCCCGGATTGACCAGCTCGGTGCTCTCGCGGGTCTTGCCCCACGGCATGGGCTGCCAGATTCCCCCCGGTTCGGGGTCCGACGAGTACCAGTCCACAACACTCCCTCGGCGGGTGAGCTCTCGGACGGCCAGGATGCCGAAGAGGCCGCTTCCGATGACGGCGCAGCTGTTGTCCGTTGCCATGCGATCGAACTTCCTTTCCGGGGACGTTGACTCGGCACGTGCTCGGTGGCCGGTTGGGCGGCCGGTACGGCGGCGTCGGCCGCAATGACCGGACCCGGCTCGCCGTCCGGCCGGGATCGCGGCCCGGCTGCGACGGTTTCCGTTCCGCGGTGGTGTCGCCGAGGCAGGATTTGATGTCTGCGCCCGTTGGAACCGTGATTCACCTTTTCGGCGATTGCGCCACTCACCCAGGGCCCCTGGAGGTGACTTCTCGGGTCTTTGGTCCTCTTGCCGGCCGCGGCGTCGATCAATGGTCGATGCCGGGGCCGGGGCCGGGGCCTGTCACTGCTCCGACAGGGAGGCGGTATGCCGAACAATCCGTCGCGGGCGGACAACCATCGGTCATGAACCGTTCCCCCGAACGGACTTTCCGGAGCATTCTGGATCATGTTGCGCACGTGGCGCACGAGAGCGATGACGCTGTGTTTCGCCAGGCGGTGTGCAGGGAAGATGAACGGTCCGTAATCGACCTGCTTTGGCACCGCCGCCGTGGCGATCGGGCTGGAACGCATCGGGCGCATGGTCACGGCGGCCGCGGTCCTCATCTCGATCGTCTTCCTGGCGTTCACCGTCTCCGGCATCACTTACATCAAGGCGTACGGCGTGGGCCTGCCGCTGGCCGTGCTGGTGGACGCGACCCTGATCCGCGGCGCGCTCCTGCCGGCCCTGATGCGCCTGGGTGGGCGGGCCACCTGGTGGGCTCCCGGCCCGCTGAGGCGCCTGCACGGACGGTTCGGGCTGCGGGAGGCGCCCGGAACAGCGTTGCCGGCGCTCGGCGCCTCGGGCGGGGCCGCGGTGACGACCGGACAGACCTGACCGCCCCGACGGGGCTCGTGGCAGACGCCGGCCGTTCGCGGGCCGGCGTCCGCTCACCCATGTCCGGGGCGTCGCGGGTCGGGTGCGCCACGACGGTCGTCGGTCACCCCTCAGGGCGGTCGTCCCGATCCAGCGACCGCAACTGGGCCAGCAGGTCCGGGTGACGGTAGATGAAGGTGCGGTGCACCCGGGCGATGCGCGCGACACCGCTGATGCTGGTGTCACCGCCGTGAGTCGCGACGTGCCGGAGAGTGTCGAGGACGCGCTGCCGGCGGCGGACCGAGTCGGCCTGCCGGGCGGCGGCCAGGGCGGCGGCGTTCTCGGGAGTTGGTCTGGACATGCCGTTCATCACGGTCGTCCGGCGTTGGGGGCGGACGACCGTGGCTGAGTGCGTCTCATGATGACCCTTTTCCTGTACCCGCTCGATGGATGCGTGTCCAGGATTTCGCCCGGCGTCCCGTGGCCGTAGGGCCCACAGGTCCGCACAGGAGGGTCGTTCGGCAGGTGGTCCCGGCCTGCCCCGCCGGGGGTGGCCGTTCCGCCGGACCGGATCATCCGTCGCGGCGGGAGCCTCGGACGATGGGGCCGGAACCTGTCGGTTTCTCGGTCAGGACGAGATCCACCGAGCGGGTGGATTCCCCGGGAAGTTGACCTTGTCGCGCACGTTGCGCACGCGCTCTGTGGCATCCCGGTGACGATGCGTGCGAGCAGTGCGAATGAACATTGCGCACCCGAAGCGCTACGAAGCGTAGCGAAGCCGCCGGCGATCCGGACGCGTTGACACGGCCTTCCGGGCGGCCGAAAGTCACAGCATCGGGGATGTAACTGGCATCCGCGGACGCCGGTCCGAAGTGGACCACGGGGTTGAGGCGTCCCGGACTCACGGTCGTCGACCGTGAGCGGCTGCCGTCGCTCCCGTCGCTGCTCACCCCTCGCTGGCAGAAGGTGCCATGGACGCGCTCGACGAAATTCTCCGGCACACCCACGCCTGGAACAGCTGGCTCGTCCTGATCACCGGCTGCGCCGCCCTCGGCGGGCTGATCGTGTCGGTCCGGCGAGGCAGGCGCCAGGGGAGCCGGATGCTCGGCGCGTTCGTGGGCGCCGTACACCTGCAGGTGGTCCTGGGCATCGCGCTCGCGCTGCTGCTGACCGCCACCGGCGACGAGCTCTTCGCCGGCGACGGCGCGAAGGCCGGCTGGCACGCGGCCCTCGGGGTGACGGCGGCCGTCTCCGCCACCGTCGCGGTCCGGCTGCGCCGACGCTCCGACCGGCCTTGGCCGGCGGTGCTCGCGGCCGCGGCGGCGCTGGTTGCGCCGCAGCTGGCACGGCTGCCCCTGGTCGTCCTGGGCATCCTCGTCGCCGTCGGCGCCGCCGAACTGCTCCGGCGGCGTTCCCCGGAGGCCCCGCAACCCACGTCCCCCAGCCAGGAGTCGCAATGAAGGTCCTGATCGTCACCGAGTCGTGCTTCGGCAACACGGCCCGGGTCGCCGACGCGGTTGCCGACGGCCTGCGGTCCACGGGCGCGGAGGTCACTGTCGCGGAGGCCGCTGCCGCGCCCGCGCTCGACGGCGTGGACCTGCTGCTGGTCGGCGCGCCCACGCACAACATGGGTCTCCCCGGGCCGGCATCGCGCAGGCAGGCTGCGGCGAAGGGCGGCCACCCGGCCGCCTCGGGCGTGGCGGAGTGGCTGGACCAGCTGCCCACCGGGTTTGGTGGCCGCGCCGCCACCTTCGACACCGTAACCGGCACCGGCTTCTTCTCCGGCTCCGCCGCCAAGGGCATCCAGAAGCGGCTGCGCCGCCACCGGGTGGACGTGGTCGCCCGGGAGAGCTTCGTGGTCACGGCCACCGAAGGCCCGCTGGCCGACGGCGAGCTCGACCGCGCCCGACTGTGGGGCGCCGCCCTGGCCTGACCGGGGCGGCCCGCCGGCCCCTGCGAGAACTGGAGTGTGTGATGGCGACACCCGCTTACGAGACGCTCGTCGACCGCTTCCGTACCGTCCTGCAACGCCGTTCCGACGTGCCCTGCTACCGGTTCCTCCTCGACGGCGAGGGTGCCGCGCAGGTCCTCACCGGCGCCGACCTCGACCGCCGCGCCCGCGCCATCGCGGTCGCGTTGCGCGAGCGTACGGCGCAGGGGGACCGGGCGCTGATCCTCTGCCCGCCCGGGCTCGACTACGTGGCGGCCTTCTTCGGCTGCCTCTACGCGGGCGTGGTGCCGGTCCCGGCGTACCCGCCGGACCCGGGTCTGCTCGCCCGGATGCTGCCCCGGCTGGCCGGTGTGCTCCGGGACGCCGCTCCCGCGGTCGTCCTCGCCCCCGCCGCGGACGCCGGGCTGGCCGGGCACCTCGCGGCCCTCGCCCCCGAGGCGGGCACGCTGCCGTGGCTGGCGGTGGACGACGTGGACGACGCGAGCGCGGACCAGTGGCGGCGTCCCGGGGTGCGGGGCGACGACCTGGCCCTGCTGCAGTACACGTCCGGTTCCACCGGAAGCCCCAAGGGCGTCATGCTCAGCCACGCCAATCTGCTCGCCAACCTGGCCGCCATCGACGAACGGTTCTTCGACCCGGCCGACCCGGATCCGAGCTGCGTGATCTGGCTGCCGCCGTACCACGACATGGGTCTCATCGGCGGGCTGCTGGAGCCGGCGTACCGGGGGTACCCGGTGACCTTCATGTCGCCCCTGGCCTTCCTGAAGCGGCCCGTCCGGTGGCTGCGCGCCATCGCCGACCAGCGGGCTACGCATGCCGGCGGACCCAACTTCGCCTTCGACCTCTGCGTCGCGAAGATCCCGGAAGCCGAACGCGCCGAGCTCGACCTCAGCAACTGGCAGGTCGCCTTCTCTGGTGCGGAGCCGGTCCGGGCCGCGACGCTCGACCGATTCGCCGACGCGTTCGTGAGCAGCGGCTTCCGCCGCACCGCGTTCTACCCCTGCTACGGGATGGCCGAGGCGTCCCTGCTGGTCGCCGGTGGCACGCGGGCGTCCGAGCCCTCGCTGCTGCGGGTACGGGCCGACGCGCTGCAACGCAACCGCGTCGAACCGGCCAAGGCCGAGGACACCGCCCGCACCCTCGTCGGGTGCGGCCCGGTCATCGACGGGCACCAGCTCGTGATCGCCGCCCCCGACGAGCGGACGCCGCTTCCGGACCGCCAGGTCGGCGAGATCTGGGTGGCCGGACCGAGCGTGGCGCGGGGCTTCTGGGGCCGCCCGGAGGAGACCGCCGAACGGCTCGGCGCCCAGCTCGCCGACGGCGACGGCCCGTTCCTGCGTACCGGTGACCTCGGCTTCCTCGACGGCGGCCAGCTCTACGTGACCGGCCGCATCAAGGACCTCGTGATCATCGCCGGCCGCAACCACTACCCGCAGGACATCGAACGCACCGTGGAGGATGCCCACCCGGCACTGCGCCGTAGCGCCGGGATCGCCTTCTCCGTGGATTCCGGCGACGAGGAGCGGCTCGTCGTGGTCCAGGCGATCAAGGGGAGCGCCGCCCACCTCGACACCGGGGAGGTCTTCGACGCCGTCCGAGCCGCGGTCGCCGCCGACCACGGCCTGCAGGTCCACGACATCGTGCTGGTCAAGGCGGGCAGCATCCCGAAGACCTCCAGCGGCAAGCTGCAGCGGTACGCCGGCAAGCAGGCCTACCTGGCCGGCTCGCTGACCGTGGTGGCGCGGTCGTCCGTGGCGTCCGCCCGCCCGGTCCGGGAACCCGCGCCGGCCGAACCCCTGAGCCGGGCACAGCTGGAGGAACGGATCGTGCGGGAGCTCGCCACGCGCCTGCGCCTCGACCCCGAGTCACTCGACCCGAAGCGCCCGATAGCGACCTACGGCCTGCAGTCGGTGGACCTGGTGGGCCTGATCGGCGAACTCGAACAGTGGTCCGGCCGGTCACTGCCGGCCACGCTCGCCTGGGAATACCCGACCGTGGAAGCCCTGGCCGGCTTCCTGGCCGACGACGGGCCCGCGACCGCGGGGCAGGCACCCGCCCGACCGGGTACGCAGGGCCCGGAGCCGATCGCGGTGATCGGCATCGGCTGCCGCTTCCCCGGCGGGGCCGACGGGCCGCAGGAGTACTGGCGGCTGCTCACCGAGGGCCGGGACGCCGTGACCGAGGTGCCCGGCGACCGCTGGCGCTTCGCGGACGTCGACGCGAGCCGGTGGGGCGCGTTCCTCAGCGGCGGCGTGCAGGGTTTCGACCCCGCGTTCTTCGGGATCTCCCCCCGCGAGGCCGCCCGGATGGACCCCCAGCAGCGGCTGCTCGCCGAGGTTGCCTGGGAGGCGATCGAGGACGCGGGCATCGTGCCCGGGCACCTCGCCGCCTCCGCCACCGGGGTCTTCGTCGGCATCGCCACCAACGACTACGCGCACCTGCAGGTGAAGCGACTCGACCGGATCGACGCGCACACCGGTACCGGCAACGCCCTCAGCATCGCCGCGAACCGGCTGTCCTACCTCTTCGACCTGCGTGGGCCGAGCCTCGCCGTGGACACGGCCTGCTCCTCGTCGCTGGTCGCCGTACAGCAGGCGTGCGCCAGCATCGCGCAGGGCGACTGCGACCTCGCCCTCGCCGGCGGGGTGAACCTCATCCTCTCCCCGGCCCTGGCGATCAACTTCACCCGGGCCGGCGCGATGGCCGCCGACGGGCGGTGCAAACCGTTCGACTCGCGCGCCGACGGCTACGTCCGCGCCGAGGGCGCCGGCGTAGTGGTGCTGAAGCCGCTCGCCCGGGCGATACGCGACGGCGACGCGATCTACGCCGTCATCCGCGGCGGCGCGGTCAACCAGGACGGCCGGACCAACGGGCTGATGGCGCCGAACCCGCACGCCCAGGAATCGGTCGTCCGCGCCGCGTACGCCCGGGCCGGCGTCGCCCCCGCCGACGTGCACTACGTCGAGGCGCACGGCACCGGCACGCTGCTCGGCGACCCGATCGAGGCCAAGGCGCTCGCCGCCGTGGTGTCCGCGCGCCGCGACCCCGCGCGACCCTGCCTGATCGGGTCGGTGAAGTCGAACATCGGTCACCTCGAGGCCGCGGCCGGCATCGCCGGTCTGATCAAGGTCGCCCTCATGCTGCGCCATCGCCGCATCCCGGCGAGCCGGCACTACCGCGAGCCGAACCCGCACGTCCCCTTCGACCAACTGGCGTTGCGCGTCGCGGACGTCGCGCAGCCGTGGCCGGCCGGCGACGGTCCGGCGCTGGCCGGGGTGAGCTCGTTCGGCTTCGGTGGCACGAACTGCCACCTGGTGCTCCAGGAGGCTCCGCCGGCGGCTCCGGTCGAACGGGCGGCACCCGACCGCACCCTGGTGCTCACGGCGTCCGCGGCCACCGACGCGGCGCTGCGTGAGCTGGCCGCCCGGCACGCGGCCCGGCTCGCCGAGCCCGGGGCCGAATCCACGGTGGCGGCGTACTGCGCGGCCGCGGCGGTCCGGCGTACCCACCACGCGAAGCGACTGGCCTGCGTGGGCGCATCGGCGGCCGAGCTGAGTGAGGCGCTCGCCGCGTACGCCCGCGGGGCCGACCACCCCGCGCTGATCGCCGACGTCCGGCCCAGCGGCCGCCGTCCTCGGCCGGTGTTCGTCTTCGCCGGGCAGGGCCCCCGCTGGTGGCCGCTGGCGGCCGAGCTGCTGGACGCCGAGCCGGTCTTCCGGGAGGCGCTGCACCGGTGCGACGCCGCGCTGCGCCGGCACGTCGACTGGTCGCTCGTCGAGCAGCTCACCATGGCGCCGGAGCGGTCCCGGCTCGCCGACCCGGGTGTGGTGCAGCCGGCCACCTGCGCGCTGCAGATCGCCCTCGCCACCCTCTGGCGGTCCTGGGGTGTCGAGCCGGCCGCGGTGGTCGGGCACAGCGTCGGCGAGATCGCCGCCGCGCACGTCGCCGGTGCCCTCGACCTGGACGACGCCCTGCGGGTCGCCCTGCACCGCGGGCGGGTGATCCGTACGGTGATCGGCCGGGGCAAGATGGCTGTCGTCGGGGCGTCCTACGACGAGACCCGCAAGATCCTGGCCCGGCTCGACGACGGCCTCGTCTCGGCGGCGGCCGAGAACGGCCCCACCTCGACGGTCATCTCCGGCGAGACCGCGGCGGTGGAGCGGCTGGCCGGCCTCCTGGACGACGAGGGCGTCTTCTGCCGGGTCCTGGAGTCCGTCGACTACGCGTCGCACAGCCCGCAGATGGAGCCGCTGCAGGCCGTCCTGCGCGACGCCCTGGCCGGCCTCACCCCGGGGCCGACCGCCCGTACCCTGGTCTCGACCGTCACCGGCCAGCCGATCGACGGGTCCGCTGTCGACGCCGACTACTGGGCGACGAACCTGCGCCGGCCGGTGCTGCTCGACCGTGCCGTGGACCACCTGCTGGCCACCGGGCACGACACATTCGTCGAGATCTCCGGCCACCCCATGCTCATCGGCGCCCTCGCCGAGAAGCTCGACGCCCGCGACCAGCCTGGCACGGTGGTCGGCTCCCTGCACCGCGACCAGCCCGGCCGCGCCGCGCTGCTCGGCGAACTGGCCACGCTCCACTGCGCCGGCCTGCCGGTCGACTGGACCCGGCTGTACGGCACGGTCCCGCCGGTGGTGCCGCTGCCGTCCTACCCGTGGCAGCGGGAACGCTGCTGGATCGACCACGACGACGAGGTCCCGCAGGCCGTGGCGCCCGCCGAGCGTGCGCTCTGGCAGGCGGTGCAGAGCGGCGACCTGGACACGTTGCACGAGGTGCTGGGGCTGACCGGCCCCGTGCAGCGCGACGCGCTCGCCATCGTGCTGCCCGCCCTGGTTGCCTGGCGCCGGTCGGCGCACGACCGTGCGACCGCCGAGTCGTGGCGCTACCGCGTCACGTGGACGCCGCTGCCGGACACCCGGGCCACGCCGCTCTCCGGCACCTGGCTGCTGCTGACTCCGGCCGCCCCGGCCGGCGCCGACCTCGCCGGTGTGGTCCGGGCGGCACTCGTCGGGCAGGGCGCGACCGTCGTCGACGTAGCGGTCGCCGGCGTCGACCGGGCGTCGCTCACCGCGGCCCTGCGGCGATCGCC
>NZ_JBXUOW010000103.1:0-12154 GCF_057196645.1 Micromonospora sp. ATLC16 | reverse complement strand
GGAGCACCTGGCGACGCCGCCACCAAGCCCGCGCCCGCTGGTTCCACCAACGCACCAGACTCAACCGCGAATACGCCCTGGTCAACTAGCCAATGGCGGCTGCCGTACTAGCGCGGCGTCCAGGAATGTTCAACGGGATGGCGCTGGCGACGGACGGCCGCTGGTCAGGGCGGCGAGCAGGCCGGCCTCCCGGGCCGGGTCCAGGCCGACCTGCCGCCGGGCCGGTCGACCGGCGCGGGCCGGCACCGAACCCACCCGGCGCAACCAGGCCCAGGTGTCGACGACGGTCTCGGTCACCGGCCGGCAGCTGAGCCCCTCGGCGTACGCACGGGTGACGTCCATCTGCTGCATCCACCGGTACTCGTGCCCCGGTGGGATCCAGATCGGCAGATCGTTCCACGGTTCCACACCGGCGGCGAGCAGTTGCTCCGGCTCGGCCCAGCGCAGTCGAGCGTCAGCGCCGCTGGCTGTCACGCCGAGGGTGAGCAGCTCGCCGATGGTGGTGTGCCCGGGTCGACTCACCACGTTCACCGCTCCAGCCCGACCGTCGGCCCCGGCGTCCAGCAGAAAGGCCGCCAGATCGCGGACGTCGACGTACTGCACGGGCAGGTCGGCAGGGCCCGGCGCGAGCACCTCACCGCCCCGGGCGAGACGGTCGAGCCACCAGGGCCGTCCCAGGTGTCGACGACGAGATCCCACTCCCCCTCGGCCAACGCGGCCAACCCGCCGACGGCGGTGCGGTCACCCACCAGGTGCCGTACGCCAGCCGGGGGCGCCCCGTGCCGCCCCCGGTTGAACGCCGTCACCGCCCAGCCCCGGTGGATCGCCTCGGCGACCACCGCCCCGCCCACGAATCCCGACCCGCCCAGCATGAGGAGTTGCATATGAGCACCCTGCCCCGTGTCGGCGGTGTAGGGGCGGCTCGTTCACCGTCAGCAGATCTGCCGACGGCAGAAGCCGACGGCGACCTGTGCGGCGCCGGGTGGAGGGTGGGTGCCGTGTCCGGCGGGCGGCGTGGGCGTCCGCCGGACACGGCCGGGCGGTGCCGCGGGCACGGCGGGCACCACCAGCCAGTTCCTTGGTGAAAGGACGGCGAGTCCCATCGTCGGTCCCTCCGGATGCGGCGTCAACAACTTCCGGAAGAATATCGGTAGCTCATTGGACCGGGGCGGCGCTGTCGCGGATGACGAGCTCGGTGGCGAGCTCCACCCGGGGGCTCTCCACCTTCTCCCCGCGGGCCAGCCGCAGCACCGTCCGCGCCGCCAACATGCCCATCTCGGCCAGCGGCTGACGCACCGTGGTGAGCGGCGGCGAGCACCAGCGGACCTCCGGCAGGTCGTCGAAACCGACCACGCTGATGTCGTCCGGCATCCGCAGACCGCGCTGCCGGACCGCCTCGTACACGCCCAGCGCCATCTGGTCGCTCGACGCGAAGATCGCCGTCGGCGGCTCGGTCAGCCCCAGCAACCGCATCCCGCCGTTGAAGCCGGCCTCGTGGTAGAAGTCGCCCGGGCAGAGCAGGTCCTCGTCGAAGGACATCCCGGCGGCTTCCAGGGCCGCCCGGTAGCCGTCCATCCGGGCCCGGCTGCACATCAACTGCGGCGGACCGGCGATGAACCCGATCCGCCGATGCCCCAGCCCGATCAGATACTCCGTCGCCCGCAGGCCACCTGCCCAGTTGGTGGCACCGATCGTCGGCGCCTCCCGGGCCGGCAGCCCGTCGGCGTCGACGATCACCACCGGGATGCTGAGCCGGCGTAGTTCGGCCTGCAAGGGTGGCTCGACCATCGAGGTCACGAAGATCACGCCCTCGGTGCCCCGGCGGCGCATCCCGTCGAGCCACTGCTCCGCGGAGGAGGTCTGCCGGTGGATGGCCGAGACGACGGTGCCCACCCCCGTAGCGTGCGCCACGTCCTCCACACCCCGGATGATCTCCACCGCCCATGGACTGTCCAGGTCGTTGAAGACCAGATCCACCAACCCCGAACTCGCCCGCATACTCGGCGGCCGACGCCGGTAACCATGCCGAGTCAGCAACTCCTCCACCCGCTCACGGGTCTGCGGAGCCACATCCGAACGACCATTGATCACCCGGGACACCGTCGGCACCGACACCCCCGCCAGGTCCGCTATCGCGGAAATAGTGATCTTCCGGGTGTCTCTGGCAACCACGGCACTCCCCACCCAACCGGTACGGCGACAGCCCGCACCATGCCCCGGGCGGCCAGGGCGGGCAACCGGACCACCCGCCCACACCCTAGTAGCGGAAATTTCACTCGACTATCGGTAGTTGGCGCAGTTCACTCCGAGTACCCCCGATCGACCCGCGGCGCGGCCGCGCTGTCGCGGATGACGAGCTCGGTGGCGAGCTCCAACCGGGGGCTCTCCACCTTCTCCCCGCGGGCCAGCCGCAGCACCGTCCGCGCCGCCAACATGCCCATCTCGGCCAGCGGCTGACGCACCGTGGTGAGCGGCGGCGAGCACCAGCGGACCTCCGGCAGGTCGTCGAAACCGACCACGCTGATGTCGTCCGGCATCCGCAGACCGCGCTGCCGGACCGCCTCGTACACGCCCAGCGCCATCTGGTCGCTCGACGCGAAGATCGCCGTCGGCGGCTCGGTCAGCCCCAGCAACCGCACCCCGCCGGAGAAACCGGCCTCGTGGTAGAAGTTGCCCGCCTGGATCAACCGGTCGTCGATCGGGATTCCGGCGGCTTCCAGGGCCGCCCGGTAGCCGTCCATCCGGGCCCGGCTGCACATCAACTGCGGCGGACCGGCGATGAATCCGATCCGCCGATGCCCCAGCCCGATCAGATACTCCGTCGCCCGCAGGCTTCCCGCCCAGTTGGTGGCACCGATGGTCGGCGCGTCCTGGGCGGGGACACCCGCCGGGTCGACGATCACGGCCGGGATGTTGAGCCGGCGCAACTCCGCCTGCTGCGGCGGTTCGAGGGTGGAGGTCACGAAGATGACCCCTTCGGTGGACCGGGTCCGGATGTTGTCCAGCCACTGCTTGGCCGAGGCCGAGCGTCGGTGGATGGCCGAGACGACGGTGCCCACCCCCGTAGCGTGCGCCACGTCCTCCACACCCCG
Source organism: Micromonospora sp. ATLC16 (assembly GCF_057196645.1). Taxonomy (NCBI): domain Bacteria; kingdom Bacillati; phylum Actinomycetota; class Actinomycetes; order Micromonosporales; family Micromonosporaceae; genus Micromonospora; species Micromonospora sp. ATLC16. The sequence goes on along the minus strand of NZ_JBXUOW010000103.1, from coordinate 9,062 downwards.
GATGATCTCCACCGCCCACGGACTGTCCAGGTCGTTGAAGACCAGATCCACCAACCCCGAACTCGCCCGCATACTCGGCGGCCGACGCCGGTAACCATGCCGAGTCAGCAACTCCTCCACCCGCTCACGGGTCTGCGGAGCCACATCCGAACGACCATTGATCACCCGGGACACCGTCGGCACCGACACCCCCGCCAGGCGGGCGATGGCCGCAATGGTCACTGTCCGGTTGTCGTTGGCAGCCATGCGCCCTCCCTACTTCGCTCATCCCTCGACGCCGTCGGCGGGAGCGCCGACGGGCTGACGTACGGCGACGGCGCGGTGCCCGGGCGCCGACGCGACGCCCGCTACTGCTTCTTCGCGACCCTGGTGATGTCCTTGACGATCTGGTCCGGCCACTTCGAGCCGGCGATCAGCTGCGCCACACTCTCGTTCACCTGCTGGCCCACCGCCGGCGGGTACGCCTGGTCGAGGTAGAGCTGGAAGCCGGTCGCGATGCCCAGATTCGCCGCCACGACCTGATTGTTGAGGTCCCTGATCCCGCCGACTGCGGCCTGGTTGGTGGGCAGCACCGCGCCGGTCTGCGCGGCCCGGCGCTGGTTCCTCGCCTGCAGCAGCGTCCGCAGGAATTCCACGGTGGCGGGCGGCGCGTCGCGGCCGACCGCGAAGCCGTTGCCGCCGCCGAACGCGTCGGTGGCCGAGCCCTTGCCGTCCTCGACGGCCGGGAAGGGGAAGAAGGCAAGCCGGTCACCGAGGCCACGCTTGCTGGTCGAGGAGGAGGCCTGCACCGACGGCGCCCACTGGCCCATCAGCTCCATGGCAGCCTCCTCGTTGCCCATCGTCGCGGCCTGCCCGTTCTCGGACCCGTACTCCGCGCGCAGGTAGCCCTTCTGGAACGGCTGCATGTCGACCAGTTCCCGGAGGCGTTCACCGGCGGCGATGAAGACCGGCGTGTCGAAGTTGCGGTCCTCGGCCGCGCGCTGCAACGCCTCGAGACCGCCGATCCGCATCGCCAGGTACGCCCAGTAGTAGTGCCCGGGCCACTTGTCCTTGCCGCCGAGCGCGATCGGGGCGATGTTGACGGCCTTGAGCTTGGCGACCACATCGAGCAGCTCGGCCCAGGTCTTCGGCGGCGTCTCGATGTTCGCCTTGGCGAAGTGGTCCCGGTTGTACCAGAAGCCGACCATGCCGATGTCGAACGGGATTCCGTAGATCTTGTCGTTGACCGTGTACGGCTGCAACGAAGCGGGCAGCAGCTGACCGATCCAACCCTGGACCTCGCTGGTGATGTCCTTGACGAGGCCGGCCTCGACCTGCTGCTGCAGTGCGCCGCCGCCCCACGACTGGAACAGGTCCGGTGGCATCGCCGCCTCGACCGCCCCGTCCAGCTTGGTCTTGAACGCCTCGACCTCCAACGGCTGCACCTCGACGGTGACGTGGGTGTGCTCGTTCTCGTACTGCCGAGCCAGGTCAGCCCAGACGCTGAGCATCGGCTCGGCGTCCTGGACATGCCACCATCTGATCTTCTGCGGGCTCGCGGAGGCGCCGCTGTCCCCATCCCCGCAGGCGCCGAGCAGGAGTGCGCCGGCACCCGCGCCGGCCAACCCCAGCAGCGACCGGCGGGAGAGGTGCGATGTCATGGTTTATCCCTTCGGAAAGCATAGTCACGCGGAGGAAACACCACCGCGCGTGGCGGCGGCGATGAAAGCGGGATCGCAAGTTTCGCTTCGATACCGGTATTTTCGAGGTGATGGCCGGCACGTTACGACGGGCTTGCGTCGCCGGTCAAGGGGGTGTCGCCAGGGGACGCCAGCCGATACCGTGAGCGAAATCTTGGCACTTCCGGAGTATTTCCGGGAATAAACCGGGATCGTGACCTGAAGGAGTCGAACATGTCGACCGAGATCGCAGACGTGGCTATCGCCCGGTCGATCCGCAACCCCGTCCTCACCGGCTTCCATCCGGACCCGTCCATCCTGCGGGTCGATGACGACTACTATCTGGCGACCTCGACGTTCGAGTGGTACCCCGGCGTACGGGTGCACCACTCGAAGGATCTCGTCCACTGGCGGGAGCTCGGCGGGATCATCACCGAACGACGCCTGCTCGACCTGCGCGGGTGCGGCGACTCCAACGGGATCTGGGCGCCTGACCTCACGTACCACGACGGGCTGTTCTACCTGGTCTACAGCGATGTCGCCAGCTTCGCCAGCGGCTACTGGGACGCACAGAACTTCCTCACCACCGCGCCGACCATCACGGGACCATGGTCGGACCCGGTACGGCTGCACTCGCACGGCTTCGACGCCGCGCTGTTCCACGACGACGACGGCACCTCCTGGCTGCTGGCGATGAGTGCTGACTGGCGGCCGGGGCGCGACCGCTTCGGTGGGATCGAGATTCAGCAGTATGACCGGGCCCGAGGGCAACTGGTCGGCCGACCCCGGATCATCTTCACCGGCACCGAGGTCGGTCTGACCGAGGGACCGCACCTGTACCGGCACGACGGCTGGTACTGGCTGGTCACCGCCGAGGGTGGCACCAGTTGGGAACACCAGGTCACGGTGGCCCGGTCGCGGGACCTGTTCGGTCCGTACGAGGCGGACCCGGCCGGGCCGCTGCTCACCTCGGTCGGCCGACCGGAACTGACGCTGCAGAAGGCCGGCCACGGCAGTCTGGTCCGCACCCAGCGTGGTGAGTGGTACCTGGCCCATCTGGTGGGCCGTCCCTACACCCCGCTCGGCAACTGCGTCCTCGGCCGGGAGACCGCGATTCAGAAGGTCGACTGGTCACCGGGAGGCTGGCCGTGCGTGTCCGGCCGGGTTCCGGCCGACGAGATCCCCGCCCCGGGCCTGCCGGCCCATCCGTGGCCCGACGAGCCGGCCACCGACCACTTCGACGCTCCGCAGCTGGGCGCCGGCTGGTCGACCCTGCGGCGGCCGGCGACCGACGACTGGATCGACCTGCGCGCCCGTCCGTCGCACCTGCGGGTGCACGGCGGCCAGTCTCCCGTCGGTAAGCAGACGCCGAGCCTGGTGGCGCGGCCGGTGGGGGCGGTCCGTTGCTCGTTGGAGACCGTCGTCGAGTTCGACCCGGGCGACCATCGGCACCTGGCGGGCATCACCGGCTACTACAACACCGAGAACTGGCACCACCTCTACCTGACCCGGGCGGACGACGGACGGTCGGTGCTGGAGCTGCTCAGCTGCGACGGCGGCCACCGCACCGCGTACCCGAACCTGACCGTCGACACCGGCGGCCGGCTGCGGGTGGGCCTGCGGGTCGCCTTCGACGGCCCGGTGCTGCGCTTCGCGTACGACCTCGGTGACAGTTGGCGGCGACTGCCGGTGGAACTGGACGCCACCATCCTCTCGGACGAACACGCGGCCCGGATCGTCGACGGCGAACCGGCGGCCTGGGGCTTCACCGGCGCTCTGCTCGGCCTCTGGGTGCAGGACATCGGCGGCGACGGGCGCTACGCCGACTTCGACCACGCCACCTATCTCGAACACTGATCCCGCATCGGCCGGCGGCGCACGCCGTCGACCGACCCGCTGCCGGCGGGGCCCTGGACCCGGGCCGGCTCGATCCCGTCCACGGAACCCGCGGGAGCGAGCCGGCCCGGCCACTTCGCACCGGGGGTGGGGGTGCCGATCGGCGGCCCCGAAGCCGGAGCGGATCCGGAAGTTTCCGGTCGCAAACCGGACGTTCCAGCACTGCACACAGGCCACTTCCGGAAGTTTTCGTGGTTGACTGCAGCCATCGATGGCCCTAACGTTTCGACCAAGTTACCGATCGACATTCGGAAAGATATCGGCGCCCTTCGTGACCATGTGAAACGTCCGGCCACGGCGCCGCGCACCGCTGCCAACCTGCTCAGCACCGGCCCGAACCGGCGCTTCATGATCGACGATTGTCGATCGAAGATCGAGAGGAATGCAGATGAAGTTGAGACGGTGGATGGCCGTCGGTGCGGTCGCCGTCGCGACCGCTGCGACGTTGAACATGGTGCCGGCCACGGCCGGCCGGCCGTACGACCCGACCGCGAAGACCCTGGGCGCCCTCGGCCTGCGCCACGGCCTGCAGATCGGCACCGCGGTCAGCGCGGACGCCCTCAACGACAGCGCCGACCCGGAGTACCGCAGGATCGCCGGATCCGAGTTCGTCTCGGTCACCGCCGAGAACGCCATGAAGTGGGAGAGCCTCGAACCCACCCGCGGCACCTACAACTGGGAGCCGGCCGACCAGCTCATCAACTTCGCCAAGCGCAACCGCCAGAGCGTACGGGGCCACGTGCTCGTCTGGCACAACCAGCTGCCGCAGTGGCTGACCGAGGGGGTCGCCGACGGCGCCATCAGCAAGAAGGAGCTGCGCGAGCTGCTGCGCAGGCACATCACCACGGTGGTCAAGCGCTACCAGGGCAAGATCTGGCAGTGGGACGTCGTCAACGAGGCGGTCAGCGACCCCTGGGACACTCCGCCCACCCTGCACTACAAGGGTTTCTGGGCCGAGAACCTCGGGCCTGGCTACATCGCTGACGCGTTCCGGTGGGCTCGCGCCGCCGACCCCAGGGCGCTGCTCTTCTACAACGACTACAACATCGAGGCGTTCGGCTCCGGCAACCCGGCCGACGACAAGACCCAGTTCGTCTACGACATGGTCAAGCGGCTGCGCGCCCAGGGCGTACCGATCGACGGTGTCGGCGCCCAGGGCCACCTCGGCACCCAGTACGGCAACTTCAACACGTTCCAGGTGACCGAGGCGCTGAAGAAGTTCACCTCGCTCGGGGTGGCGACCGCGTTCACCGAGGTGGACGTCCGCAGCCAGATGACCGAGGCGGTCCAGGCCGGCAACTCCGAGGAGATCAACCCCAGGTTGCAGGCGTCGGCCGCCAACCACAGCGTGCTGGTGAAGGCATGCCTGGCCGTCCGCAGCTGTCTCTCGTACACCGTCTGGGGCTTCAGCGACAAGCACTCCTGGGTGCCGGGCTGGTTCGAAGACCCGCCCGAGGGCCTGGCCACCATCATGGACGAGAACTACCAGCCCAAGCTGGCCTACCACGAGATCAAGTCCGACCTGATCCTCGCCGGCCCGCCGTACGTCCTGCCCCGCATCGCACCCAAGCCCCGCCGCTGACCCTCGTTCCGGCAGGCGGACCAGCCATCCACCACCAGCGGGCCCGGGGGGGGGGGGGGGGGCCCCCGCCCCCCGCCCCCCCGCGCCGCCCCGCGCCCGCCTTCCCCCCCCCACCCCCGCCGCGCGGCCCCCCGCCGCCCCCCCCCCCGGGGGGCGGGGGCGCGCCCCCCCCCCCCCCCCCCCACGGCTCCACCAGCGGAAGGTCCGATCGATGTCGTCCACCACCCAGCCCCTGCGTCCCCCGCGTGCCGCGTCCAGGCTGGGCGTCGGACCGCCACCGGTACGGCCCACCGAGGTGATCGGCACCGAGCGGGTCGTGTGCCTCACCTTCGACGACGGACCGCACCCGGAGCACACCCCGCATCTGCTCGACATCTTGGCCGCCCACCACGTCCGGGCGGTCTTCTTCCTTCAGGGCGATCGGGTCATCGAGCACCCCGAGCTGGTACGCCGGATCGTCGCGGCCGGGCACGCGTTGGGCAACCACAGCATGCACCACGACGACATGGGCTCCTGGGCCGCCGGGCGGATCGCCTCGGACCTGCTGGAGACCAACGCCGTCATCCGGCACGCCGTCCCGCACGTCCGGGTTCCCTACTTCCGGGCACCGTACGGCGCCTGGGGCCAGACGCCCAGCGTAGCCACGGCGCTCGGGATGCGGCCGATGGGCTGGCGGCTCGCCGTGACGGACTGGGAACCGCCCGGCACCGACGAGCTGCTGCGCCGCCTCATCGAGGGCGTCGCCCCGGGCGCGGTGGTGCTGCTGCATGACGGCGGCGGCGACCGCAGTCAGACCGTCGACGCCGTCGACCGGGCCATACCCGTACTGCACACGGACGGTTGGCGTTTCGCGCTGCCGACCGGCACGGACGGCCGCTGACCCAGGGTCCCGGCAAAGTCGTGAGGGTGTCCGGCTTGATCCGCTTGGTGTAGACGCGCCGTTGCTGGTGGTAGCAGGGCGGGCATGACCTGTTCAGATGATCATCGAGGTTCTCTACGCCTTGTTGATCGTCCGAAGTGAGTCATGCCCGCCCTGCCATCATCGCTGATCTCGTCTGTGTCCAGCGCACCGGATGTCACCGTGCCCGAAACCGCTGCTGGACTGCCCGCAGCGCTGGCCGACCTGCCGGATCCCCGTGCCCGCCGCGGTGTCCGGCACCGGCTGGCAGTCGTGGTGACCGCGGCGGTCTGTGCCGTGGTGACCGGCTACCGCTCCTACACCGCGATCGCCGAGTGGGTCGCCGACGTCCCGGCTGCGACCGCGCTCGCGCTGGGCATCGCCCCGGACCGGCGCCCGTCGGAGGCGATGATCCGCCGGTTGTTGCAGGCCCTGGACCCGGACCTGCTCAACGCGGCCGTCAGCGGCTGGCTCGCCAGCCGGACCATAGCCACACCGTCAGCGGATAGGCGGGCGATCGCAGTCGACGGCAAGGCCCTGCGCGGCTCCCGCACCACCAGCACTGCGGCCCGGCACGTCCTGGCCGCCTGCGACCAGGCCACCGGAGTGGTCCTGGCCAGCACCGACGTCGACGGCAAGACCGACGAGATCACCCGCTTCGCACCGCTGCTGGACCAGATCGGCGACCTCCGTGACACCGTGATCACCGTCGACGCCCTGCACTGCCAACGCGACCACGTCGCCTACCTGGCCGAACGCGGCGCCCACTGGATCCTCACCGTCAAAGGCAACCAGCCCAGCCTGCACGCCCAACTCGCCAGCCTGCCCTGGCGAGCCGTCCCGGACGCCACCCGCGACACCGACCGCGGCCACGGCCGCCGCGAGATCCGCACCTGCAAGATCCTGACGATCTCCACCGGGATCGAGTTCCCGCACGCCGCCCAGGCCCTGCAGATCCGCCGCCGCAGACGCCGCCTCGACCAGCCGAAACGCTTCACCACCGAGACCGTCTACGCGATCACCGACCTCCGCGTCCACCAAGCCAAACCGGCGCAACTCGCTGGCTGGATCCGTGGCCACTGGTCGATAGAGAACAAGGTCCACTGGGTGCGAGACGTCACCTACGACGAGGACCGATCCCAGATCCGCACCGGCACCGGACCACAAGTCATGGCCGCCCTCCGCAACGCCGCCATCGGCGCCCTACGCGCCGCCGGCATCACCAACATCGCCGCCGCGAACCGGCATCACGCCCGCGACAGCACCCGCCCGCTGGCACTACTCGGCATCACCTGACGACTTTGCCGGGGCCCTGGCCGCTGACCCCACCCGATCGATCGCCGCACCGTCCGACACATCCGGTTGACTCAGTCGAACGCGATGGTCAGGTCCGCGTCCACTGATGCGGGACGAACGGCGACCGCTTGCCAATCTTCGCAACTCGACAGTCTTGACGACAGTGCCGTTTGAGTGACCTCGCTATTCTGCCGGGCATACCGGCGCATGACGAGGAGCGCATATGGACAAGGCACGAGCCTTCTTGAGCTGGTCTACTGCCGATCCACGGATCGAGCCGCTGGCTCAGATCGTCAAACGCTGGCTAAACTCACTCCTGGAAGGAAAGATCGAGTTCTTCTTCTCCCGAGAGATCGAGCCCGGCGTCGCGTCGGTGCCGAGCATCTACCGGGCGCTCAACGACGCGGACCTCGGTTTCATCTTCCTTTCGCACCGTACGGCCGGCAGCCCTTGGGTGATCTTCGAAAGCGGGTGCTGAATCCGTCCTTACGGGAAGGAAAGGTCTTTCCACTGTTGTTCGACCTCACACCTCGGGAGCTACGGACCATCTGCCCGCCGCTGGCCGATTTCCAGGCCGTATCCCTACGCAACCGGGACGACGTCTGGCGGTTGACCAGTAGGATCGGAAGCTGATCGGCTTGGACGAGACGGCGTCGATCGCACTCCAGGACCGGTTCGTCGAGCAATTCCCGAAGCTGGAGAACTCGATATCCGAGTCGGTCGAAATACTGTCCAGTTATGGATCATTTGCGATGCGTCCCATTCGCACTTTCCGTGGCTCCTGCCATATTTTGACGTAGCGACGAAGGGCTGCTCATCGCCCGTTCTGTGGATATATGAGCCCGGGATTCCGTCTGACGTAAGCCTGACCGTGAATCGCCGCTCTTGTCGAAAGCGATCTCCCTCGCTTCTGTCCAGAGTAGATCTCTACCGTGACTGCTCGCCGTGCGTACCCCAGCGACATCTCTGACGCCCGTTGGGCGCTGATCGGGCCGACCCTGACTGCCTGGCAGCAGGCCCGCCTCGACCGGCGGCCGACCGGTGAGCCGGCCCGCACCGATGTCCGGGAGGTGCTCAACGCCATTTTCTACGTCAATCGAACCGGGATTGCCTGGAAGTACCTTCCTCATGACTTTCCGCCACACACCACGGTGTACTACTACTATGCCGCCTGGCGCGACGAAGGCATCTTCGCCCAGCTCAACGTCGATCTGACCACTCTCGCCCGGGTCAAGGCCGGCCGTGATCCGCAGCCCACCGCCGCGGTCATCGATACACAGAGCGTGAAGACGTCCAGCAACCCGCCGGCCACGACGCAGGGAACTGACGCGGCGAAGAAGATCGTCGGGCGTAAGCGCAGCGTAGTCACCGACACGCTAGGCCTCCTTCTGGCAGTCATCGTCGTAGCCGCGTCCGTGACCGAGAACCGCGCCGGCATCCAAGCACTGGACCAGCTCAAAGCCGCCTACCCGAGCGTCGTCAAGACCTGGGTGGACGCCGGCTTCAAGAACCAGTTCGTCGAACACGCCGCCACTCTGGGTATCGACGCCGAGATCGTGCCACGCAACACCGAGACCCGAGGCTTCCATGTCGTGAAACGGCGCTGGGTGGTGGAGCGGTCCCCAGGGCCCCGGAGTAGTCCGGGAATGTCCGCTTGATCATGGGATGCCGTGGAGGTTGAGGGCGGCTGTGGGCGTGGTGTGAGCGCGGCGGGCGCTGGCGGTGTTGATCC
>NZ_JBXUOW010000102.1:0-12276 GCF_057196645.1 Micromonospora sp. ATLC16 | reverse complement strand
GGGTGACGCTGCGTCTGGTCGCGATCTGCGCGCTTACCGCCGCGCTGGACACGCCGGCCCCGCAGCCGCCGCCGTGGTGAGCTGGGACGGGTGTGCGCCCCCCGGGGGGCCCCCCCCCCCCCCCGCCGCCCTTCCTCCGTCTCAGGCCCGGTTCACCCCGACCGGGTGAACCGGGCTCACCCCGCCGGCCGGCAGCCTCGGGGGGACAAGACCTGAGGCGGATGGGGGTGCCATGACCGCGACGACGGTGACCCGCAGCGACGACCGGATCCAGCGCGACGTGCTCGACGAACTCGCCTGGGACGCGCAGGTGCACTCGACCGACATCGGGGTGAGCGTGCGCGACGGGGTGGTTTCGCTCACCGGCGGCGTGGACAGCGCCGCCCGCAGGTGGGCGGCGGTGCGTGGGGCACAACGGGTACGCGGGGTGCTGGCGGTCGCCGACGACATCGAGGTACGCCCCACCGGCCCGGTCGACATCACCGACGGCGACCTGGCGATCGCGGCCAGCCGGGCGCTGGAGTGGAACAGTTTCGTGCCGGCCGAGCGGCTGGACCTCACCGTCGCCGACGGTTGGCTGATGCTGCGTGGTGCTGTCGAGTTCGGTTGGCAGCGGCGTACCGCCGAGCGGGAGCTGCGCCGGCTGCGGGGCGTACGCGGTGTCACCAACCTGGTCGGGGTGCAGCCCGCCGCCCCGGCCGACAGCGACCGGGCCCGCACCGACGTGCAACGAGCCCTGCTGCGGGGGATCGGCACGGAACGGGTGACCGTCCAGGTTCGCGACGACACGGTGACCCTGAGCGGGGTGGTGCGGTCCTGGTGGGAGCGGGATCAGGCGGAGCGGATCGCGTGGTCGGCCGAGGGCGTGTGCATGGTACGGGACCAGCTGCTGGTGGGTGGTTGAATCGGCGACCCGGCGCCCGGTTTGTCCGTGCTGGGACCGGGAAGACGCTCGATCCCAGCACGCCAGCCGATCGGGGCCGACGCCTCCGGACAGCGACGGGGAGGGCACGTGGCCGACAACCTTGCGCGTGAGCAGCGATTGCGGATCGCCATGGTCGTGCCGCCCTGGCTGTCGGTACCGCCGCCCGGCTACGGCGGACTGGAACATGTGGTGGCCGGTCTGGTCGACGCCCTGGTCGCCCGGGGGCACGCGGTGACGCTGATGGGTGCCGGTGCCGCGCACGGCACCGCCGCCGATTTCCTCGCCACCCTCGACGAGTTGCAGTTCGACCGCCTCGGGGAGGCGTTGCCCGAACTGGCCCACCTGGCCCGAGTCAACCATCTGCTCAGTGCGGCCGACTTCGACATCGTGCACGACCACAGCACGATCGGCCCGCTGGTGGCCGGCCGGCGGGAGGTACCCACGGTGGCAACCGTGCACGGCAACCCGGTGGGCGAGTACGGCACGGTGCTCAGTAACACCGACCGGGGGGTGGGCCTGGTGGCGATCTCACACACCCAGCGGGGACTGAATCCGCACCTGCCCTGGGTCGGCACCGTGCACAACGCGATGAGCCTCGACGACTTTCCGCGCAAGGACGCCCCCAGTCAGGGACCGGTGTTGTGGCTCGCCCGGTTCAGCCCCGACAAGGGGCCGGATCTGGCCATCCGCGCCTGCCGGGCGGCGGGTCTGCCGCTGGTGTTGGCCGGAAAGTGCAACGAGCACGCCGAGCGGCGCTACTACGACGAGGTGATCCGGCCGATGCTCGGGCCGGACCTCACGGTGGTGCTCGACGCCGACCGGAAGGCCGTGCTGCGGCTGTTGGTCGAGGCGCGCTGCCTGGTCATGCCGATCCAGTGGGAGGAACCGTTCGGCATCGTGATGCTGGAGGCGATGGCCACCGGGACACCCGTGGTGGCGCTGAACCGGGGAGCGGTGCCGGAACTGGTCCGTCCCGGGGTGAGCGGGCTGATCTGTCAACGGCCGGACGAGTTGCCGGCGGCGCTGCGCCAGGCCGCCGACCTCGACCCGAAGGACTGCGTGGCACATGTGGCCCGCACCTTCTCCACGGAGCGGATGGCCATCGGCTACGAGGAGGCCTACCGCCGCTTCCTCGCCGCCGCGGCCCCGCGTGTCGCGGTACGTGAGCCGGTCCGGACCACCCCGGTCTGACCGGTCGCTGTCAGACCTGTGCCGCACCGAGCGCGGTGATCGCCGCGTCCAACTGCTGTGCGTACGCCGGGCTCAACCCGTTCTCGCGCAGTCGGACGGAGACCTTATCCCGGAGTCGGGCGACGCCCGGCCCCAGCTCGCCCTCGCCGTCGGTCACCGCCCGGGTGAGGTTACGCAGCTCGTTGCGCAGGTCGAGGCCGACGTCGTCGCGGATGCCACCGTCGGCGAGACCGGCACCGATCACCTCGTCCAGGCGGTTGGCGGCCTCGACGAGGCTGTCGCCACTCGCGGGCGGGTTCAGTGCGCCGGTCGTCGCGGCCGGTGTGGCCGAGGTGCTCGGCGGTGCGGGACTCGGCGGCACGCTGGCGGTGTCGTCCGGCGGGGCCGGCTCGGACGTCGGCGTCGGTCCGGTCGTGGGTAGCACTGTGGGCGGTCCGGCGTCGTCAGGCAGCAGCGCCGGCACCGCCAGCGCCGCAGCGATCAGCGTGACCGCGGCCGCCGTGACGAGCAGTGGCCGCCGCAGCCGCCGCGGGTCGGCCCCGGAGACCGGAGACGACCCGGCTCCGTCGAGCATGCCGGTGCCGGTCTGCGCGGTGAGCCGGTCCGGATGTCCGGCGGCGGTGTCGACGACGGCACCGGAGGCGACCGAGGTGACCGCCAGCGCGCCTGAGACGGCCTCGTTGCGGGCGGGTTGCAAGGCGGTGGGGCCGGCGGTCGGTGGAACCCAGGCCGGGACCGGGTCGGCGTGGGTCCGTCCCATCGCGGGTAGCGTGACGGTGGGCGCGAGCATCGTGTTGGCCTGCGGATTGGCGGGCAGTATCTGGTCCCGCAGCACGGTGGCCACCTGCCGGGCGGTGGGACGGTCGGCGGGATCCCGCGACAGGCAACGCAGGCAGATCTCGGCCACCGTGGCCGGCAGCCCCGGCACCCCGGCCAGCGACGGTGGTGGGTGCTCGGTGAGCGCGACGCTGAGCTCGTCCCAGGTGTCCGCCGGGTACGGGACCCGGCCGGTCAGGGTCTCGTGCAGCAGCACCCCGAGCGAGTAGACGTCGGTCGCCGGTTGGGCCGGAGCACCGTCGAGCCGTTCCGGCGCCACGTACGCGGGGGTGCCGAAGGTGGCGCCGTCCTCGTCGTCGTCGGGGGCGCCGATCCGGGTGGCGATGCCGAAATCGAGCACCTTCGCGCCGACCTGGGTCATCATCACGTTGGCAGTGGTGATGTCCCGGTGCACGATGCCGAGCCGGTGGGCGGCGGCCAGCGCGTCGGCGACCTGGGCGCCGATCTCCACCGCCTGCGGCCACGGCAGTGGACCCTCGGTGAGCCGGAACTCCAGCTCCTCACCGGCGAGCAGTTCCATCACCACGAACGAGGTGATGGCGCCGTCCGGTGACACCGTCTCGCCGTAGTCGTGCACCGAGGTGACGTTCGGGTGGACCAGCTGTGCGGCCGCGCGGGCCTCTTCGCGGACCATGTCGCGGAACCTGGCGTCGGCGGCAAGCGACGGGGCGAGCACCTTCAGTGCGACCACCCGGTCGAGTACCTCGTCGTGGGTCCGCCAGATCACCGACATGCCGCCGGAGCCGATCTGGTCGATCAGCCGGTATCTGGTGGCCAGCAACCGGCCGGGCTGCAGCGCTGGCTTCACAGATTGCACCTGCCCTCATATGTGGGAGCGGTATCAGGTTGCGCGAATGTTGCCCCCCTGTCAACGGGCTTCGATGGACATGGGATGGGTCCAGATGACCGTCGGGGCGTCGCCGCGGCGGTGTTTCCCCGGCGTAGGGGCGTACGGGACCGTCGGAGCCGGCCGTGCCAGGATGAACGGCATGGCGCGGGGACCGGTGGCTTTCGTGCTCGGCGGCGGGGGCGTCCTGGGCGCGGTCGAGGTGGGCATGTTGCGCGCCCTGTTCCGGGCCGGCATCCGGCCCGATCTGGTGCTCGGCACCTCCATCGGCGCGGTCAACGGTGCCCTGGTGGCCGCCGACCCGTCCGAGGCGGTGACCGATCGGCTGGTTCGGCTCTGGGCCTCCCCGGAGGCCAGCGAGGTGTACGGCGACTCGTTCGCCCGGCAGCTACGGCGCTTCGCCGCCCGTACTCATCTGCACTCGCCCCGGCCGTTGCGGAAGCTGCTGGAGAACGAACTCGGCGCTCAGACCACCTTCGCCGATCTGAAGATTCCGTTCCGCTGCTGTGCGGCGAACATCGAGCGGGCCGCCGAGCACTGGTTCGTCAGCGGGCCGGTGGTGCCGGCGGTCCTCGCCTCCGCCTCGGTGCCGGGGCTGCTGCCGCCGGCCCGCATCGGCGACCAGCACTATGTGGACGGTGGGATCGTCAACTCCATCCCGATCGGCGAGGCGGTCGCGGCCGGCGCCGGCCGGATCTTCGTACTTCAGGTGGGCCGGATCGAGCGGGCGCTGGCACCGCCCCGGCGGCCCTGGGAGATCGCCCAGGTCGCGTTCGAGATCGCCCGCCGGCACCGGTTCGCCCGGGAGATGGCCGCCCTGCCCGACGGGGTGGAGGTGCACGTCCTGCCGACCGGCGGGCTGGAACCGCGCGACGACACTCCGTGGGCGTACCGGGACATGGCGGCGGTGGGCCGGCGGATCAGCCGGGCGTACTCGGCCTCCCGGCACTATCTGGCCAACCTGGAACGCTGATGCCGTTACCGCCGCGTTGGCTGCGCCGACTGCTGCTGGCGCCCGGTGTGGTGCTGCTGGCGATCCTGCTGGTGACCACGGTGCCGCTGTGGGCTCTGCTCGCCCTCGCCGTGTCCCCGTTCGTCCCCGGGCACCTGCGTCCGTTGCGACTGCTCTGGCTCGGCTGCTTCTATCTGGTCTGGGACGCGGCAGCGCTGCTCAGCCTCTTCGGCCTCTGGGTCGGCTCCGGGTTCGGCTGGCGGGTGCGCGCACCGGCCTTCCAGCGGGCCCACTACGTGCTGGCCGGCTGGTTCCTGCGGGTGTTCTTCTGGCAGGCCCGGTGGATGCTGCGGCTACGCATCGACGTGGTCGGCACCGACCCGGACACCGCGCTGCCGGGCCGGCCGGAACTGGTGCTGTGCCGGCACGCCGGTCCGGGAGACTCGTTCATCCTGATCCACGCGTTGGTGAACTGGTTCCGGCGCGAGCCACGGATCGTTCTGAAGGACACCCTCCAGTGGGATCCGGCCATCGACGTGCTGCTCAACCGGCTGCCGAGCCGGTTCATCGCGCCGGGTCGCGACGGCCGGGGCTCGCTGACCGAACAGATCGGGTACCTCGCCACCGGCCTGGACGACGACGACGCCTTCGTGATCTTCCCCGAGGGCAGCAACTTCACCCCGAAACGCCGGCTGCGGGCCATCGCGCGGTTACGGGACCGGGGGCATGAGCGGATGGCGTCGAAGGCGGAGGCGATGCGACACGTGCTCGCCCCACAACCGGGCGGACTGTTGGCGGCGCTGGACGCGGCACCCGACGCCGGGGTGATCTTCGTGGCCCACACCGGTCTGGACCGGATGCTCACCGTCACCGACGTGTGGCGGGAACTGCCGATGGACAAGCGGCTGGTGATGCGGTTCTGGTCGGTGCCGCCAGAGGAGGTGCCGACCGGCCGGCAGGAGCGCATCGACTGGCTCTACGAATGGTGGAGTCGGATAGACGAGTGGATCGCGACCAACCGCGACGACGCGACGTAGGGTGCGCCTGTGGAGCAGATCAGCGTGGTGACGACGGTGGTCGACGCGCGGTCGGTCGCCGATCTGCTGGCCGCCGCCGCGGTGGCCGGGCGGTTGGCGGCCTGCGCGCAGGTGGGCGGCCAGGTGGACAGCACGTACTGGTGGCGGTCGGGGGTGGAGACCAGCACCGAGTGGTCGGTGCAGTTCAAGACCGCACCGGACCGGGTCGACGCGTTGGTCGAGCAGTTGCGGGCCGGCCATCCCTACGAGGTGCCGGAGATTCTGGTCACCCGGGTGGACTGCGGCGATCCGGGGTACGCCGCCTGGGTCTTCGAGCACACCCGCTCCTGAGTACGCGCACTCTGGTAACGGCGGTGCCCGGCCGTCGAGGATGACGGCGTGGACACCGCCTACCCCTGCCCGGCCTGCGGAAGCTCGGCGAATCTGAACTCCGGCTGCACCGGCTGCGGCCGACCGCCGCATCCGGCCGCCGCCGAGGTGATCCGGCTCGACCGGGAGATCGCCGTGCTGGGCGGTGAGGTGCAGCGGACCCGTCAGGCGTACGAGGGGCTGGTCGGGCGGCTGGACACGGTGCGGCGACGGCGGGACGAACTGGCCGCCGCGGTCCGGGCCGAGTTCCCGGTGCCCGCCGCGCCGCCGGGCCACAGCGCCGTACCGGCCGTCGGTGGGCCCCCGGCGCCGACCGGTGATCGGCCCGCTTCCGTCCCGGTGCGCCCGGGTGGCGCGGAGACGTCGACGCGGACCGTGCAGGGCCTGCTCTTCGTTCTGGGTGGCCTGCTGCTCGGCACGGCGGCGACGGTCTTCACCGTGGTGGCCTGGGCGTCGGTCGGCGTGGCTGGTCGGGCAGCGATCCTGCTGGCGTTCACCGCGCTGCTGCTGGCGGTGCCGCTGATCGCACGTCGGCGGGGGCTGCGCGGCACCGCCGAGACCCTCGCCGCCGTCGGGCTGCTGCTGGTGCTGCTCGACGGGTACGCCGCCTGGTCGGTCGACCTGTTCGGGGTGACCGGCTGGCCGGGCAGCCGGTACGCCGCCCTGGTAGCGGCGATCAGCACGGCGGTGACGGTCGGTTACGCCCGGTTGAGTCGCCTGGCCGTGCCGTGGTTCGCCGCGCTACTGGTCGTTCAGCCGCTGTCGCCGCTGCTGGCCGCCGAGGTCCGTCCGGAACCGGCCGGGTGGGCGGTGGTCTTCGTCGGGGTGGCGCTGCTCGACCTGGCGGTGGTGGTGGCGCTGCGGCGGCGGGCCGGTGTCGTCGCGGACGAGGGGGCCGCGACGACCCCGGCGGTACGGCTGGCCGGAACGTTCCTGGCCTGGGCCTGGTTCGCCGGTTGGCTGTTGCTCGCCGCGGGCTGCGCACTGGTGCCCCTGCTGGTCGGTCGGGCGGCCGGCGTACCGCTGCTGGCCGGCGGGCCGATGCTGCTGGTGGCACTCACCGCCTTCGGCGCGGCGTCGCTGGCCGGTGGCGGGCCGGCACGGATGCTGGCGGCCGGCGTGCTGGTGCCGGTGCTGGCGGGTGTCATTCTCCGCCCGGTGGTGGAGTTGCGCGCCTCGGTGTGGCTGCTGGTGGCAGCGCTGGTCGCGGCCGGGCTGGCCGGCGCGCTACGGCTGCTCCCGTCCGGCTGGGGGGCCGGTCCACGCGCGGGGGCGTTGCTGGTGGCCGGCGGCGGCGGGCTGCTGGTGGCGCTGGCGGGACTGCTGCTGGCCGGTGCCGCCGTGGGGCGGTCGTTGCCGCCGTGGCGAGGAGCCACGACGGGTCCGTTGGTCGCCTGGGGTTGGCAACTGCCGGTGGCCGCGGCGCTGACCTCGGTGGCGGTGGCAGTGCTGCTACCCCGGGCGGCGCGGCCGGCGGTGCTGTCGGCCGGTCTCGCCGCGACCGCCTTCGCCCTGCCGGTGGCCTGGGCCGCGCCGTGGCCGGCGGTGGTCGCGATCGACCTCGCGACCGGGGCGGTGCTGCTGGTCGCGGCGGTGGTCCGTTCGACGCTGCCCACCGTGACGGTGCTGACCTCAGCCTTGGCCGGTGCGGCACTGCTCGGGCACGGACTGCTGGTCGGGCTGGCCGACCCGATCGGTGCCTTTGCCGCCTGCGTGGTCGTCCTGGCCGTCGGCCTCGGGGTGGCGGTGGGCGGCCGAGGCGGCGACCGGCTGCGGCGGACGGTGGCCGGTTGCGGGCTGGCTGCCGCGGTGCTCGTGGTGCCGGCGGGGGCGGCGATCGCGCTGATCGGCGTCGGCGTCCCGCCGTGGTGGCAGGCCCGAGGCGCGCTGGCCGCCGTCGCGCTGCCGGCGGTGGCGCTGCTCGCGCTGCGTCGATCCTGGCCCGAACTGGCCGGGTACGCCGCTAGCGGGCTCGCCGTCGTGGGGGTGCTGACCGGGCTGTCGCCCCTGGTCGTGCCGGGTGCCGAGCGGGTGGCGGTGTACGCGTCGGTGGCGGCGTCGCTTGTCGCGCTCGCCGGGTTCCGAGCCCGCCCGGTGGGGCTGCTGCCGGTGGCCGGGCTGGGCCTGGCCGCGGTGGCGGTGCTCGCGGCGGTACCGGTGGTGGTGACCGCTTTGCTGACGCCGTACGGGCCGCCACCCGCCGCGTGGTCCGGTGTTCCGGGAATCCGCCCGTCACCGGACGCGCTACCGACCGGTCTGGCACTGGCGCTGCTGGCACTGGCGGCGGCCCTGTTCGCCTGGCCGGCCAACCGCAGCGCCCCTGCGGGGTCCACGGCTGCGGGGGACAACGCCGGCCGCGCCGGCGCTGGGGACGCCGGGGGCTGGCGGGTCGCCGGGGTGGTGCTGCCCTTCCTGGCCGCCGCCGGCCCGGTGCTGCTGGTCGCCGCCGCCGTGCCCTGGCCGGTGGTGCCGACGGCAGCTCTGCTGGGCGGGGTGGCTCTGTTGCTGACCGTTGCGCTGTGGCACCCGGGCGGACCGTTCGTCGGGGTGGCTGTGCCGGTGGGGCTGGTGCTGGCGGTGGCCGGGCTGCTCAATCTCCAGGCGACCCGGGCCGGCACCCTCGGCGGGTTGGGCCTGTTGGTGGCGGCGGCGACGGTTGTCGGGGTGGGCGGGCGTCACCTCGCGGTACGCGTGCTCGGCTGGCTGGCCGCGGTGGCGGCGGCGACCGGGTTCGCCTTGACCGCCCCGCTGGCCGGCGGGCAGCCGCCTCGCGTGGCGGCGTTCGCGGTGCTCGGCGTCGCCGTGGTCAGCCTCGCGGTCGCCGCGACGCTGCCGTCGAGCCGGTGGAGTCTGCCGGAGGCGCTGGTGGGGCGGGTGCTTGATGCCGCCGCACAGGCGGTGGCGCTGCTCGCACTGCTGCTCACCCTGGGTGCGCTCCGGCATGCCGCGACGATCTGTGTGCTCTGGGGCGTCGCGGTGGGCGTCCGGCTGTTGCGTCGGCAGGAGTCGATCGAGCGGCGCTGGGTCTTCGCCGGCATCGGCGGAGGCAGTGAACTGCTCGCCGTCTGGCTGCTGTTGGCGGCCGGCGGAGTAAGCGTGCTGGAGGCGTACACGGTGCCGCTGGCGACGGTGGCCCTGGGCGCTGGTGCGGTGGGACTGCGTACCCGGCCCGGGTTGAACAGTTGGCTTGCGCTCGGCCCGGGCCTGGCCGCCGTGCTGCTGCCCGGCCTGACCGTCGTGCTGTTCGGCGCCGACCCGGACCCTTGGCGGCGACTGCTGCTCGGCGCCGTCGCGCTCGCCGCGACGCTGCTCGGTGCGGTCCGCCGCTGGCAGGCGCCGGTGCTGCTCGGCGCGGGCACGCTGACCCTGCTGGCCCTGTACGAGCTGGTGAGCAGCTGGGACCTGTTGCCCCGGTGGGCCTTTCTGGCCGCCGCCGGGTCGGCGCTGATCGGCTTGGCGACCACCTATGAGCGCCGCCGTCGGGACCTGCTCCGACTGCGATCCGCCGTCGGCCGCATGAGCTGACGGCCGGCCCACGACCACCCTCGGGCAGGCTGACGGAACCAGCGTCGCCCCAACATCGCCGGCACCGCCACGGACCACGCCGAGGGCGACAACATCGGGGATGTTGCTGTGTCAGGCAGCATCGAAGGCGACAACATCCCTGATGTTGTCGCCCTCGATGTGAGCAACCTCGGACGGGAGTTCGCCGCCCTCGCCGAAAGCGGCGGTGCGGACACCCGTGCGCTGGTCTAGCGACTGACCGGCTCGCTCGAAATGGGCGATCCGGATGACCCTGCTGGACGCGCTGTCGGCCGCCGCCGACGAGGTCACCCGGGATCTGGCTCCCGGTTCCGTCGAACTGCGCCTGCGCGGACGCAATCCGAACTTCGTCGTGACCCTGCCCGCCACCGAGCCGATCGGGGGTACGGAGGACGTCTCGACGACGGTCGGTGGTGCGGCGGACAACGATCTGCTGTTCGCCGAGGACGGCCCGGCAGTGCGGATCAACGTACGCATGCCCGAGCAGCTCAAGAGCGCAATCGAGGAGGCTGCTGCCAAGGAGGGGCGCTCGGTCAACGCCTGGCTGGTCCGGTCGGCAGCCGCCGCCCGCAAGGAGCCCGACCGCGAGCAGCGTCCCGTGCCCCGCGGCAGCGGGAAACGGAGACGCGGTCGTCGGCGACGTGCGGGTACGCAGCGCCAATGGTGCCATCGGCATCGGGCGGGCCGGTGCCGGCGTCGACGTGAAGACCTCCAACGGAAGTATTCGCCTCGGCGAGGTGGTGCGCGGTTCGGTCGTGCTCGGCACCGCCGCGGGCGACCTGGACATCGGCGTCGCCGAGGGCACCGCCGCCTGGCTCGAGGTGAACACGTTCTACGGGCAGGTACGTAACCTGCTGGCGGACGCCAGCCGGCCCGAGGAAGGCGACAAGACGGTCGAGGTATGCGGACGCACCTCGTACGGTGACATCACCATCCACCGCTCCTGACCCCAGCCGGGCCCGGAGACCGTCGCCGCTGGTGGCGGTGGCGCCGGCCGGCACCGGTAGGGTCTGGCCATGGCAGAGGTGCTCACCGCCGAGGCGGTGCGAGACGAGCTGGGTGGGCTGGCCGGCTGGTCGGGAGACCCCACCGGGATCACCCGAACCGTGGAGCTGGCCAGCTTCCCGGACGCTATCGCAGTGGTCGACCGGGTCGCCGTCGCGGCAGAGGAACTGGACCACCACCCCGACATCGACATTCGGTGGCGCACGGTGACCCTCCGCTGCGTGACCCATTCGGTCGACGGGGTCACCATGCGTGACATCCGGCTGGCCCGCCGGATCGACGAGATCGTGGAAGGTGCGCGATGAGGTTCGAGATCAGCAAGGTGCTGGATGCCATCGAGGGGCGGGTCTGCACCGACCCACAGCTGGCCCGCGCGGTGCTCGACCTGGCCGAAATCATTCGCTACCAGGATCTCGACGGCGGGCGGCCAGCCAGTTCACTGCGCCTGGGCATGGTCATCGACGCGCTGGCACGCAGCCTTGAAGAGGACAGCGTCCCGGTCTACGCGGTGGTGCACCGGGGGATGCTTTCCGACGCCGACCTCACCTCCAACGAGCGGATGGTGGTGCGTAGGTGGGCCGATGACGGCCTGGTGGAGGTGCTCGACAACCCGGGTGACCGGATGCTGGAAGTGGCCGATCTGCTCGGCCTGCCGGTGCTCAGCCGGGTCCGCTTCGACGGCCTGCGGGGACGGTTCCCCTGGCTGGTGGAGCAGCCGGGCCGGGTCCTCGCCCCGGTGCCGGGCGCCGGCGGTCCGGTCTTCATCGCCCACGTCGGCGGCGGGCACACACCGGTCGCCGGTCCGCCCGCACCGGCCGGTGCCAAGCTGCTCTCCCGCGAGTGGCGCTGCCCGGAGTCCGGCTGCACCCTGTTCGGTGGTGCCGGCGGCGGGGGAGCCTTCGCCGACCTGGCCCGGATCGACCGCGCACCGACCGGGCAGCCGCCACCGTCGCTGCGCAACGGCGTACCCACCTGCCCCCGACACGGTTCGCGGCTGCGTGACGCCGGGCCTCGGCCCCGCAGCGAGGTCCTCGCGATCCGGGTCGGTGGCCTGATCCGTCGTCGCTTCGTACTCACCGAGGAACAGCCGGTCGTGCTCGGCCGGGCGCCGGAGGGCTCCGGCGGCATCATGCTCGGCCAGTGGCTCAACGACGAGGCGCGGCGTTGGATCAGCCGCAACCACCTGCGGTTGGAGTTGCGCGGCGACGACGTCGTCGCGACCGACGTCAGCACCAACGGCTCCGGCGTACGGCCGGGCGGTTCCCTCACGGAGGCGGACCGGATCCCGCTGGCTCCGCAGCAGTCCCGGGTGCTCGGCGCCGGTGACATGGTGGAGCTGTACCCGGGGGTGCAGGTCGGCCGTCCGAACGAGTTCCCGGCGGGAGCGCCGTACAACCCGGACTCGGTGATGTCCGAGGCCCCGACGATGGCGATGCGCCTGCCGCGCTGAACACCGGTGGGGGGGGGGGGGGGGGGCGGGCGGCCCCCCCCCCCCCCCCCCCGGTCCGAGGCTGGTGGTATGACCGACCAGCTGACCACGCCCCTACAGGTCACTGCGCGACTCCGCGCA
>NZ_JBXUOW010000101.1:0-12383 GCF_057196645.1 Micromonospora sp. ATLC16 | reverse complement strand
CCCCGACCCCCGCCCGCCCCCCCCCCCCCCGCCCCCCCCCCCCCCCCCCCCCCCCCCCCCCCCCCCCCGCCGCCCCCCCCCCCCCCCCCCCCCCCACCAAGCGGTGTTTCAGCGGACGTGCGGCGTCTCGTACGTCTCCTCGGTGAGATCCCGGGCGGCCCGGCGCAGCCGGCGACGCTCGGCGATGATCATTGCTGCGACGACGGCGACGCCGATCAGGAACAGCGTCACAATGGACGCCACGTGGTCGCCCGGCGCGTGCAGGGCCCGGTCCTCGGACTGCCACGGCCACAGCGCGCGCAAGCTACCCAGGATGACGCCGGCCATCACCGCCAGGGTCATCCGGCGGTGCTGCTCAAGCAGCCACTGGAGCAGCTTGACGAAGAGCGCCAGACCGATGACCATGCCCGCGGCGAAGATCGCCAGGTAACCGAAGTCGCGGTCGTTGACGGCGCTGATCGTCGGCTCGTACAGGCCGATGGTGAGCAGCAGAAACGACCCGGAGACCCCGGGCAGCACCAGGGCGCAGACCGCGACCGCCGCCGCGACCAGCACGACAAGCGGGTGCGGTTCGATGGTGGCCTGCGGCAGTCCGGTCAACACGAACGCCGCCACCCCGGCGACGACCAGCGCGACCACCTCCGACCCCCGCCACGACTTGCCGACCATCGAGATCGGCACCAGCACCGAGGCGAGGACCAGCCCGAGGAAGAGTCCCCGGGTCTGCTCCGGATGGTCGGCCAGCAGCGGTTCGAGCAGCTTCGCCGCGATCAGCAGGCCGGGCAGCATGCCGATCAGCAGCGGGATCACCACCTCCCAGTGCACCTGCCGTAGCTGGTGCCCCGCTCGCGTCCACCCACGCCCGCGCGGCACGTCGGTCGCCGCGTACCGCACCGTGTTCACCAGATGCCCGGCGGACGCGATGACCCGCTCGTACACGCCGGTCACCAGCGCGATCGTCCCACCGCTGACCCCTGGCACGGCCTCGGCCACACCGATGGCCGCGCCGCGCAGGACATGGCCTACCCGTTCGCCCAATGCCATGAAGATTCCGTTCCGTGATTCGCTCGATCACTGGCCCCGTGTGGCGTCCGCCACGGTCAATCAGGCTACCGGGGGCTCGGTCGCCCGCCCGGCCAGGTCACAGTCGTGGGTCGACCGGCTCCGATTCGCAGGCCAGGATCGCGAAGACCAACTCGTGGCGACGCCACAACGGGGCACCGTCGACCAGGGCGTCCAGGGCTGCCAGGCCGAGCGCGTGTTCGCGCAGTGCCAGGCCCCGCTTGCGGCCCAACGACCTACGCCGCAGCGCGGCCAGCTGCTCGGGCTCGGTGTACTCGGGACCGTAGATGATCCGTAGATACTCCCGACCCCGGCACTTGATGCCCGGCTGGAGCAGCGAGCCCCGTCCGCTACGGGCGGCCGGGCCCGCGTACGGCTTGACGACCATGCCCTCGCCGCCGGTCCCGGTCAGCGCCAGCCACCACTCGGTCGCCTCCCGCACCGCGACACCGTCGGACAGGTCGACGACCCGCCGCCGGGTGGGGGTGAAGAAATCCGGGTCGGCCGCGCAGAGCCGGTCGGCCAACGCCAGGTGCCAACCGTGATCGCGGTCGCCGTAGCTGGCCTTCGCCCCGGCGAGCACTGCGAACGGCGCGAGCCGCACCCCGCGCAGCCCGTCGGTCGGGCCCACGTACGCCCGGTACGCCGCCGTGTAGGCCGACACGTCGTCGCGGCGACGGGCCATCCGGTCCCGTAGCTCGCCCACGTCCAGTCCTCGCCCGATCGCCGCGTCCAGCGTCGCCACCGCCACCGGCAGGCCGGCCCGGCCAGCCGCGCCGACCCCCGCGTACTGCTCGCGAATCAGGCCGGCGGCCTTGGCCGACCACGGCAGCAGCTCGCAGTCGAGCAGCAGCCAGTCGGTCGCCAACTCGTCCCATAGCCCGGCACCGGTCACCGCTGCGCGGACCCGGTCCAGCAGCTCGGTGTCCAGCGGCTCACCGAAGAACGGCCGACCCGTGCGGGTGTGCACGACCCCGCCGCCCGGGCCGAACGGACCACCGTCCGGCGTTCGGCAGACCAGCACCACGGCCCGGGAGCCCATGTGCTTCTCCTCGCACACGACCCGGTCCACACCGGCCGCCCGGTAGTCGGCGAAGGCCTCCGCCGGATGTTCCAGGTAGCCGTCCAACTGCGAGGTCGAGCAGGGCGCCATCGTCGGTGGCAGCCACACCAGCCGGCGCGGGTCGACCGCGAAGCGGCTCATCACCTCCAATGCGGCAGCGGCGTTCTCCGCCGGCACGGTCAGCGAGCCGTACGCGTGCTCCACGTGCCGCCGACCGGTCACGTCGGTCAACTCCAGCACCTCGTCAGGCCGGGCCGGCGCGGCGGTCAGCGGTCGGACCGGGGCGTACCACTCGCGCTCCGCCGGCACCGAGACCAGTTCCCGCTCCGGGTAGCGCAGCGCGGTCAGCCGGCCGCCGAAGACGCAGCCGGTGTCGATGCAGATGGTGTTGTTGACCCACTCCGGCTCCGGGGTGGGGGTGTGGCCGTAGACGACGGTGGCCGAACCGCGGTACTCGTGGGCCCACGGGTAGCGCACCGGCAGGCCGTACTCGTCGGTCTCGCCGGTGGTCTCGCCGTACAGCGCGAACGCGCGTACCCGCCCGGACGCCCGCCCCTGGTACTCCTCCTTCAGCCCGGCGTGCGCCACCACCAGCCGGCCGCCGTCGAGCACGTAGTGGCTGACCAGTCCGTCGACGAAGGCGGCCACCTCGGCGGTGAACTCCGCCGGCTCCGCGTCCAGCTGCGCCAGCGTCTCGGCCAGACCGTGGGCCACCTTGACGTTGCGGCCGCGCAGCTTGCGCAGCAGCTTCTGCTCGTGGTTGCCGGGCACGCAGAGCGCGTGCCCGGCGGCGACCATGCCCATCACCAGGCGGAGCACCCCGGGCGAGTCCGGGCCACGGTCCACCAGGTCACCGACGAACACGGCGGTACGCCCCGACGGATGCGTCGCGTCCACCGCCCGGCCGGCGCCGTCACGGTCCAGCCGCCAACCCAACCGGGTCAACAGCGCCTCAAGCTCGACCCGGCAGCCGTGCACGTCACCGACGATGTCGAACGGCCCGGTCAACTCGCGTCGGTCGTTGAACAGCCGCTCGTAGCGGATCTCGGCGGCCTCGATCTCGTCGGTGCCGCGCAGCACGTGGACCTTACGGAAGCCCTCCCGCGCCAGCTGGCCGTAGCTGCGCCGCAGGTCCCGGGACATCCGGGCCAGCACCTGCCGGCCCAAGGTGCGGTCGGACCTGGCTTCGGTACGCTCCCAGGCCAGCGCCTCCGGCACGTCCAGCACGATCGCCACCGGCAGCACGTCGTGTTCGCGGGCCACCCGGACCAGGGCGGCTCGGGCGTGGGGCTGAAGATTCGTCGCGTCGACAACGGTCAGCCGGCCAGCGCGCAGCCGCTTGCCCGCCACATAGTGCAGCGCGTCGAAGGCCTCCGCCGAGGCGGACTGGTCGTTCTCGTCGTCGGCGACCATCGCCCGGAAGGCGTCGGAGGAGAGGACCTGGCTGGGCGCGAAATGCCGGCCGGCGAATGTCGACTTGCCGGAGCCGGAGATGCCGACCAGCGCCACCAGGGCCAGCTCGGGAAGGTCGAGGACGGTCATCGCGCTGCCTCCGCTCGGTTGAACACAGCCAGTTGGGTGGGTGCGCCGACCTCCGGGTCGTCCGTACCGACGCCGTGTACCACGGCCGTGTAGCCGTACGTGGCGCCGACCCGCCGTACCCACTCGTCGAACTCGGCGCGGGTCCACTCGAACCGGTGGTCGGCGTGCCGGAACACGCCCGCCGGCAACCCCTCGTAGCGCACGTTGTGCTCCACGTTCGGCGTGGTCACCACGACGGTCGTCGGTCGGGCGTAGCCGAAGACGGCGTCCTCCAACGCCGGCAGCCGGGGCGGGTCGACGTGCTCGATGACCTCCATCAGCACCGCCGCGTCGTACCCGAACAGCCGCTCGTCGCGGTAGGTCAACGCGGACTGCCGGAGTGTGACCCGGGTGCGCTGTCGTTCCGGCAGCTGGTCCAGTCGCAGCCGCCGGGCGGCCAGGGTGAGCGCATGGGTGGAGACGTCGGTGCCGACGATCTCGGTGAACTGCCGGTCACCGATCAGCGTGGCCAGCAGCGCACCCCCGCCGCAGCCCAGGTCCAGCACCCGGTGGGCGCCCGCGTCGACAAGCGCGGCGTGCACCGCCCGGCGCCGGAGCGCGGCAAGCGACGCCCGGGGCGCCGGCTCGGCCGATACGGCGTCCGCCATCCCGTCGTCGGCGGTCGGCTCGTCGGTGGGTCGCTTGGCATCCAGCCGTTCCACTGCCGTACCCGCCAACGCCCGCCGGTGCGCCAGATAGCGGCGGATGATCAGCCCGCGCTCGGGGTGGTCGGCCAGCCAACCCGCGCCGGCCCGCAGCAACTTGTCCACCTCGTCCGGGGCCACCCAGTAGTGCTTCGCGTCGTCCAGCACGGGTAGCAGCACGTACAGGTGGTTGAGCGCGTCCGCGACCCGCAGCGTGCCGGTGAGGGTCAGGTCGACGTAGCGGCTGTCGCCCCACTGCGGGTGCAGTTCGTCAAGCGGAATGGCGGTGGCGGTGACCGCCCAGCCGAGCGGACCGAAGACCCGCTCCGCCACATCGGCCCCACCACGGCAACGCAACACCGGTACCCGTACCTCCAGCGGGATGCCCTGGGCGGCCAGCTCGGGGCGTTCCTTGGAGGCGCCTCGCAGCGCCGAGCGGTACACCTTCGACAACGCCGAGGCGAGCAGACTGGAAGCGGCGTACGGTCGGTCGTTCACATACCGCCCGAGGGTGAAGCTCTCCGGGGCGGTGGTCGACTTTCGGCCGCGGCCCCGGTCGGTGGCCAGTTTCAACGGATCGACGTCGAGCAGCAGCGCGGCGGTGCAGCGCTGCTCGTCGGCCTCCGGGTAGAACACGTGCGCGGTACCGACGGGCATGTCGAAGGCGTGCACCCGGTCGGGGTGCTTGATCAGCAGGTGACCGAGGTCAGTCGCCGGCTGGTGCGTGGTGGTGAGGGTGAGCAGCACAAGCCCATGGTGTCAGTTCTCTCGATCTTGCGCCGCCCTGTTTTCGCGGTGGTTGCGGTATGCGAACCCGTCGGGGTTCGGCTTCCGGCGGCGGTGCCGGTCTGTCATGGAGTTGGTGGGCGGTCTGTGCGGCGGGGATGGAGCGGGTGGCGAAGTGCCGACCGTTCCGCGCGGCGTCCGACCGGAAGGTTGATCAGCGGTAGTCGTCCTCGTCGGCGCCGACCACCCGGGCCTGCTCCATGGCGTCCCAGTCGTCGACCTCCAGGCCACGGTGCGGCTCGGCGTCCACCTGGCTCGGGTCGACCACGGCTGCCTGCTCGACGGCGTCGGCCGGCTCGGCCTCCAGGTCGCGCTCCTCCGGGCTCAGGTGGTCGCCGGGGGCGAAGTCCTCGTCGGGCTGGCCCATGCGATGCCTCCGGGCTGTCGGCGGTCGGGTACCCACTCACCGTACGGGGTGTGCCGCCGGCACGCTGGGAACCACCGAGCCGTACGCCGGTGTCGAGCCGGCGAGGGTACGCCGTCGCCACGGCCGAGTCGGCCGAATCGGCCCACCGGTGACTCTCACCGGTGCCAGGATGGTGCCGTGGGCTTCCTCATCCGACTGGCGGCGACCGCCATCGCACTGTGGATCACCACGCTGATCGTGCCCGGTGTCGAGGTGGCCGGGCGCACCGGCTACGACACGGCGTTCACCCTGCTCATCGTGGCGTTGATCTTCGGTCTGGTCAATGCGGTGCTCAAGCCGGTCATCAAGGTGGTGGGCTGTGTCTTCTATCTCCTGACCCTCGGCCTGATCGCGTTGGTGGTCAACGCCCTGTTGTTCCTGCTGACCGACCGGATCGCCCGGGCGCTCGATCTGCCCTTCCAGGTGGACGGCTTCTGGGCGGCCTTCTGGGGAGCCATCGTGATGGCGGTGGTCACCTGGCTGATCAGCGTCGCGGTACCGGATCCAGCGGACCGGCGGTGAACCGGCCCGGTTGTGCCGGTCCGGCGTCGCTACGGGATACTGCCCGCGGAGGACAGCGCGGTCCGGCGCAGCAACGTGGAACAGGCGGCCGCACGGCCGGCCTTCAAGGTAGAACAGGGCGGCCGCACGGTCGACCCCCAGGGTAGAAGAGGCGGCCGCACGGCCGGCCCCTACGGAGAACAGCGGCCGTACGGCCGACAGCGGCAAGTAAGGAGCGTTCGACATGCCCATCGCTTCCCCCGAGGCTTACGCCGAGATGCTGGACCGCGCCAAGACCGGCCGGTACGCGTACCCGGCGATCAACGTGACGTCCTCGCAGACGCTGAACGCGGCGCTCAAGGGCTTCGCCGACGCGGAGAGCGACGGCATCATCCAGGTCTCCACCGGTGGCGCGGAGTACCTTTCCGGCCCTTCGGTCAAGGACATGGTCACCGGTGCGGTGGCCTTCGCCGCGTACGCGCACGAGGTGGCCAAGAAGTACCCGGTCAACATCGCCCTGCACACCGACCACTGCCCGAAGGACAAGCTGGACAAGTTCGTCCGGCCGCTGATGGCCATCTCCCAGGAGCGGGTCAAGCGGGGCGAGGAACCGCTGTACCAGTCGCACATGTGGGACGGTTCGGCCGTGCCGGTGGCGGAGAACCTGGAGATCGCGGCCCAGCTGCTCGACGAGGCGGCCAAGGGCAAGATCGTCCTGGAGATCGAGGTCGGCGTCGTCGGCGGCGAGGAGGATGGCGTCGAGAACGCCATCAACGACAAGCTCTACACCACCGTCGAGGACGGCCTGGCCATGGTTGAGGCGCTCGGCATGGGCGAGAAGGGCCGCTACATGGCGGCGCTGACCTTCGGCAACGTGCACGGCGTCTACAAGCCGGGCAACGTCAAGCTCCGCCCGGAGATCCTCAACCAGATCCAGGAGGCGGTCGGCGCCAAGTACGGCAAGGACAAGCCGCTCAGCCTGGTCTTCCACGGCGGCTCCGGCTCGCTGCTCTCGGAGATCCGTGAAGCGCTCGACTACGGCGTGGTGAAGATGAACATCGACACCGACACCCAGTACGCCTTCACCCGTCCGGCGGCGGACCACATGCTCCGTAACTACGACGGCGTGCTCAAGGTCGACGGCGAGGTCGGCAACAAGAAGATGTACGACCCGCGGGTGTGGGGCAAGGCTGCCGAGGCGGGCATGGCCACCCGCGTGGCGGAGGCCTGCGAGCACCTGCGTTCCACCGGCACCACGATGACCAAGTGACGACCTGACACCGCCCCGGACGGCGGCCGGCTCCGACTCGGGCCGGCCGCCGTGCCGTCGTACCCGCAAAGGTTTCCGCCGACCGGGCTCCTCCTACCTCGTCAGCAGGCGGGCCGCCTCGTGGACGTCGTCGGTCAGGTGCACGGTGCCCGACAGATCCCCGAAGGGGGAGGCGGCCAGCAGCGGGCGCAGCAGCGACTCCACCGGCAGTTCCGTCGTCCAGTACGCGCGGTCCAGGAAGACGTACGCGCCGCTGGCCCCGTCGGTGCCGTAGTAGGTCTTGGTGGCCGCCTGGAACACCTCCTGCACGGTGCCCGCCCGGCCGGGAGCGAAGACGATGCCGCCCCGGGCCAGCCGCAGGATGGTGTCCTCCCGGATGGCGTTGGAGAAGTACTTGGCGATCCGGCCCGCGAACAGGTTCGCCGGCTCGTGCCCGTACAGCCAGGTCGGCACCGCGAGGCCGCCGTAGCCCGCCCAGCCCAGATCACCGGTGGTCAGCGCGGCCGAGTCCGCCCGATAGGCGGTCACCGGCTCGGTGCCGTTGACCGGCGGCGTGACCGACCGACCGAAGAGTTCCCGTACCCGTAGCGCCGCCGCCGTGTAGCGGTCGTGGTCGGTGTAGTCCGGGGCGGTGGCGAGCAGGTCGATGGCCGCGCCGAGGTCCTCCGCCGACCGGGTCGACAGGTACGCACCCAGGTTGGCCGCCTCCATCACGCCCGGCCCACCACCGGTGACCACCAACCGGCGGGCCCGCGCGAGCTCCCGGCCGAGCACCGCGGCCATCCGGTACGGCTCACTGCCGCGGCGGACCGCGTGCCCGCCCATCACCCCGACCACCGACTGCGGCCCATGGGTGGTGAGCCAGGCACGGGTGGCGTCGGCGAGCGCGTTGTCCACCCCGTGATCGTGCAGCCGCTGGCCGAGCGCCTCCCGGACGTCGGGTAACGCGCCGCCGTGCGCGCGGAAGTGCGCGTACACCCGGGTGTCGTACATCGCCGCGAAGCCACCCTCGGCGAAGCCGGCGGCGAGTTCCTCCGGGGTGTAGAGGTGGGACGGCTGGGTCGAGTACGGCAGGCCGGGGAACGGCGGCACCACGTCGGCGCCCCGCCGGACCAGGTCGGCTCCGACCTGCCGGGAGGCGAAATGGCAGCCGACGAAGAGCGTTCCGGTCACCTCGACCCCGGTGAGGTCGGGGACCGGCTCCAGGTCCAGTCGGAGCCCCTGCACGGTGAGTCCGACCAGGCTGCCGGTGGCCAGTCGCCGGTCGAACTCCGCCCGGGTCTGGATCTCGTCTGTCCAGGTGTGCGGCTCGATCACGTCTGCGGGAGGTGGAGTGGGCATCGGGTCATCCTGCCGGGCCGGCGCAACGCCGTGGAGGTGACCCCGGGACGACCCCGGTGATGAGACGGGAGCCCGGCGGCCTGGCCGGGCTCCCGCACTTCCGGTTCCTGGGGAGGCTCCGGATCCATAGTTGTAGTGGATACGACCCGACGACGGCATGGGCCGCAGGCGTGACCGACCTCTCGGCCGTTCAGCCGACCGGCTGACCGGACCCCCTCGCGGGCCCCCGTGTGAAGCGGGTTGAATGGGGCGATGCAGAACCTCCTACCTGAGCCGCCCGCCACGCTCCTGCCGACGCACGTCGAGGCCGACTCTGCGCTGGCCGCAGCCGAGGAGGCCGACAGCGACGAGGCGTTCGCCGAGGCGGCGGCCCGGTACCCGACGCACAGCGCGGCGTGGGCGGCACTCGCCGCCCGGGCGTTCGCGCAGGGCCAGGTCGTGCCCGCGTACGCCTACGCCCGTACCGGCTACCACCGGGGTCTGGACCAGCTTCGAGGCAGCGGGTGGAAGGGGCACGGGGCGGTGCCATGGTCGCACGAGCCGAACCGTGGCTTCCTGCGCTGCCTCTACGTGCTGTCCCGGGCGGCGGACGCGATCGCCGAGGCGGACGAGGCGGCCCGCTGCGCCCAGTTCCTCCGCGACTGCGATCCGGCCGCCGCCGACGCGTTGGCCAGCAACTGACCTGCTGCGGTGTTGCCGGCCCGGGTGAGCCCGGGTCGGCGGCGCGTCGGCAGGTGGTCTACAGTCCCTCGGCCACCGAAGCTGCGATCTTGAGCCAGGCGTCCCGGGTGGCCGTCGAGAGGTGCGCGTAACGCAGCGGCTCGCCGGTGTCGATGAGCCGCTCGTACGGGGCCAGCAGCACCGCCCGGGTACGGGCGGCGAAGTGTTCCTGGATGGCGGGCAGGTCGATCTCCTTGCGGGACGGCGGCATGGAGACCACCGTGACCGCCTGCCGGACCAGCCGCTGTCGTCCGCTCTGCTCCAGGTGGTCGAGCATCCGGGCGGCTGTCTCGGCCGAGTCGTTTCGGGCCGACATGGTGACCACCAGTTGGTCGGTGGCGTCCATGGCGGCCTGCCAGTTCTGCGCCCGGACGTTGTTCCCGGTGTCTACGAAGATCAACTTGTAGAACCGGCTGACCACCTCGCGGATCTCGCCGAAGGCGGCGGCGGTGAGCATCTCACCGCCGGTGGCCGACTCGTCGGAGGCGAGCACGTCGAACATCCCCTCGCCCTGCGAGCGGACGTACTGGGACAGGTCGCCGACCCGCCCCTGCGCGCCGTGGAACTGGCCGAGATCTCGGAGCAGGTCCCGCACCGTACGCGAATGGAAATCCTGCTGGGCGCGCATGCCGAGGGTGCCCTGGGTCTCGTTGTTGTCCCAGGCCAGCACGTATCCACCGCGATTCTGACCGAAGGTCATCGCGAGTAGCAGGATGGCGACGGTCTTGCCGGCTCCGCCCTTCGGGTTGACCACGGTGACCTGCCGCAGCCCGCCGAAGTTGCGGCGCACCATCTCGATTTCCCGCTTGCGTTCCAGCTCTTGCCGCCCCGGCGGGAGCTTCACCAGGCCCGTCTTGTTGACCACGGCGCGTAGCCCGGTCGTCGCGACCGGGTCGGCGGGGCGTACCTGCCGACGGCGGGCGAAGTCCTCGGCCGTGGGGGCGGCACCGACCTCCGGGTTCCAGGCCGGCTCCGGGTACGCCGACGGC
Organism: Micromonospora sp. ATLC16; assembly: GCF_057196645.1. Taxonomy (NCBI): domain Bacteria; kingdom Bacillati; phylum Actinomycetota; class Actinomycetes; order Micromonosporales; family Micromonosporaceae; genus Micromonospora; species Micromonospora sp. ATLC16. Next base: position 2,020 of record NZ_JBXUOW010000101.1, on the reverse strand, counting down.
ACCGGCGCTGCGGTGTTCGGCTGCGGGTAGGACTGCTGGGGTGCCGGCGGCGCCCCACCCTGGTGCCAGGGCGCAGGGTTCCAGGCCGGTTGCGGCGGAAACGGACCGGGTGGCGCGGGCGCGTACGACGGCGCGGCGGGTGGCTCGGGGTGCGGCGGCGCGTCGGGCCCCACGTCGACCGGTTGCGGACCGGAGGGTGGCGGCACGGGCGGCACACCGGCATCGGCGGGCACCGGCGGTAGGGGTGTACCGGGTTGCGGCACCGGGGCACTGCCGTGCTGGGCGGTCGGCGGCGCGACGAAGGGGTACGGGCCGGGTCGCTGGGGCGTCGGCGGCAGCGGCTGTGGAATCGGTGGCAGCGGTTGGGCCGGCCCGGCCCAGGTGGGGCGGGGCGCGTCGGGCGAGGTCTCGGCGGACGCGACCGATTCGGATCCGGACCGCTGCGGCGGATGCGCCCACGGCGACTCCGCCTGGGTTCGGGCCACCGGTTCCGTCTGCGGTCGGCCCACTGGCGGAGGCGCATGGTCGTCGGCACGGGTGTCGGCCACGGTCAGCGCGTCCGACGGATCCTGCGGACCGGAGTCGGTCGGTCCACCGTCGCGGCCGGGTGCGACGGCGGTGGGCCGGTCCAGGGTGAAGGGCAGGTCCAGGTCGACCTGGCCGGGCCCGGGTTGCGGTGCCGGCTCCCAGCCGGTGACGGTCGGCGTGCCGTTGGTCAACGACGGATAGTCCGCGGGCGACGGCTGCCCGGGCGGGGGAGGCGCGGTGGGCGGCGGCGGGGCACCCCACGCGGGCGCGCCGAAGCCGTCGATCTGCTCCGGCGGCCAGAGTGGTTCGATGTCCCGTTCCGGCATGCCATGCTGGCCGGGCGCGTGCACCCGGTCGGCGTTGTCGTCCACCACGGTGTCCTCCCCATTCCTCCTGACGAGGATAGGCCCAGTGGCCGACCCCGGCCTCCGCTGCGCCGGCCCGGCCCGGCCCGGTCAGGCCGTCCAGACCGCCCAGGCACCCGGCTCGGTCCACCAGGACCGCTTGCGGGTCAGCTGCCCCGCCACGCCATCGTCGAGGTACGGCAGCGCCGCCTCGTCCCGGGGCAGCACCGACGCGGCGCGGCCCCGGGCCCGCCGGACCTCCAGGCGTACCCGGCGGCGACCCCACCGCGACCGGCTGACCACCGGCACGGCCACCGCCACCTCGACCAGCCCGTCGGTCGGGTCGGGTTCGGCCAGCAGCGTCACGTCGTCGAGCCGGGCATACCCGCCCGCGTTGCCGATCGCGCAGGCGAGCAGCGGCTCGTCGCCGTTCGACAGCACGGTGTCGTCCACCTCGACCCGGCCGCGCCAGGACAGTGGGGCGCCGTCCTCACCGGCGGCACCGAGCAGCGCACCGTCCAGCGTCACCGAGCCGCCGTCATGCCGCAGCAGGTCGAGTCGGCGTGGCGTGCCGTCCAACACCGCGGCGGCCACCGCCGCGGGGTCGCGGGCCAACCCGAGCTGCGCGGCGAGGTCGCGGTGCGCCGTGCTGCGCGCCGGGTCGAGCGGCAGTACGCCGACCGGTGGCAGGTCCGGCACGGTGCGGTTGCCGGCCAGGTCGGTCGGGCGGCGACTGGGCGGCGACGCGTACCGCCGAACCATGCGGCGGAGCACGGCGCGCAACTGTGCGTCACCGGCCACCGCGACCACGAGACGGGTCTTGGCGTCGGCGTCCGGCCAGGTGAGGCCGTCCGGTCGCGGTGGCCCGTCCAGTCCGGCCAGCACCTCGTCGATCTCCGCGTCCGAGCGGGCGGTCACCGTCACGACCCGGGCACCTCGAGCCGTCAACGCATCGGCGCAGGCCAGCACCGGTACGCGCGGCGTCTCGCAGCGCTCCTCGCGATCCTTCGTGGGGGGGGGGGGGGGCCCCCCCCCCCCCACGCCCGGCCCCGGTACCGGCGGACACCCCGCCACCGGTACCGCATCCGTCCCCACCTCGCCTGCCGCTGCCGCCTCGCCAGAAGCGGATCCCGCCGCTACGGCCCCGC
>NZ_JBXUOW010000100.1:0-13950 GCF_057196645.1 Micromonospora sp. ATLC16 | reverse complement strand
CCGCCGCGCTGGCCCGGCTCGACGCCGAACTGGACGCCCGGACCGCCTCGCCCGCCCAGCGGGCGGTTTCCCGTCGGCAGGGCCGGGCACTGCTGCGGGCCGGTCGCCGGATCTGGCCGGCGGTCACCTTCGACGACCTGCCCGCCGCAGCGGACGGGCCGCACCAACCCCTGGTGCTGGGGCTTGTCGGTGCCGCCGCCGGTCTCGACCCCGGGCAGGTGGCCACCGTCGCCGCCCACGCGACGGTGACCGGCTCGGCCAGTGCCGCCGTACGCCTGCTGGGCCTCGACCCGTACCAGGTGCAGGCCCTGCTGGTGCGGCTCGCCGCTGCCTGCGACGCCACCGCGGCGCGGGCGGCGCGGGCCGCCGAGGAACCACCGGAGCGACTGCCCGCCGCCGCCGCTCCGCTCGCCGACATCCACGCCGAAGCTCACGCCACCTGGGAGGTGCGTCTCTTTGCGTCCTGAATTCGATCACGACGAGTCCGTTCCCCACACCCACCCCGAGCCGGGAGTCGACCCGCACGCCCCGCTGCCCGCCGCCGCGCGGGCGCTGCGGGTCGGCATCGGCGGGCCGGTCGGCTCCGGCAAGACCGCCCTGGTCGCGGCGCTGTGTCGGGCGTTCGCCGGTGAGCTGCGCCTCGGCGTGGTGACGAACGACATCTACACCACCGAGGACGCCGACTTCCTCAAGCGCGCCGGGGTGCTCGACCCGGCCCGGATCCGGGCGGTGGAGACGGGCTGCTGCCCGCACACCGCCATCCGCGACGACATCGGCGCCAACCTCGACGCCGTCGACGACCTGACCGACGCGCTGGGTCCGCTGGACCTGGTGCTGGTGGAGAGCGGCGGCGACAACCTGACCGCGACGTTCAGCCGGGGCCTGGTCGACCGGCAGATCTTCGTGGTGGACGTGGCCGGCGGGGACAAGGTGCCCCGCAAGGGCGGTCCCGGGGTGACCGCCGCAGACCTGCTGGTCATCAACAAGACCGACCTGGCGCCGATGGTCGGTGCCGACCTGTCCGTGATGGACCGGGACGCCCGGGCCCGCCGGGGCGACCTGCCGACGGTGTTCCAGTCCATCAGCGAGGACCCCCTGGCGACCCGGGTCGCCGGCTGGATCCGTCACGAACTGGCCCACCACCGGTCCGCGCAGTCCACGCCGGCCGGTCCGGTACCCGCCGGGCAGGCCTGATGCGGGCCACCGCCCGGCTGGTGGCCCGGCGCGACCGGCACGGCCGCACCGCGCTGGTCGAACTGCGCGGCGAAAGCCCGCTGCTGCTGCGCCAGGTACCGGCCCCGGGCGGTGGGGTCACGGTGTACGTCGTCGGCGGGGCGGCCGGGCCGCTCGCCGGTGACGATCTGCGGCTGGACGTCGAGGTCGGCCCCGGTGCGGCGGTACGCGTGCACACGGTGGCCGCGTCCATCGCGCTGCCCGGCCGCCCCGGCGCGGTCTCCCGGATGCTGGTCCGGGCCACCGTCGCCGACCGGGCGACCCTGTCCTGGCTGCCCGAGCAGCTGGTCGCGGCGGCGGGCTGCGCACACGTCTCGGATGCTCAGGTGGACGTCGCTTCGGGGGGCACCTTGCACTGGCGGGACGAGCTGATCTGCGGCCGACACGGCGAGCGGCCCGGCAACGTCGAGATCAACACGTGGGTCGACCTGGACGGTAGGCCGCTGCTGCGGCAGTCCCTGGCGGTCGGGCCGAATGCTCCCGGCTGGGCCGGACCGGCGGTGCTGGCCGGCGCGCCCGCCACCGGCTCACTGCTGGTCGTGGACCCGACCCGACCGGTGGAGCCCCCCGCGGTGTGCGGGACGCGGGCCCGGCTACCGCTTGCCGATGGCGCGGCGACCCTGTGGAGCGCCACCGCGCCGGACGCGCACACCCTGCGCGAGTACCTCAAGCCGGAGACCGCGCTGGATACCATCGCTGCGTCGGGCGAGGCAGAGGAGCGCGGGGTTGCACGAGTTGGGTGAGGTCGTCGCCGAGCGGCGGATCGCGATGGTTCTTCCGGACGGTGGCCCATCGGAGCTGGTCGTCCGGTTCGGCAGGCCGCACCCCGACCCGTTGCCGGGCGGTGACTGGTGCTGCCCGTTCCAGCAGCTGCCCCGCCCTCGCCAACTCCCGGGTTCGCTGACCCGGAGATCCGTGCACTTACCGGGATAGTGTCGCCTGGCTGGGAGTCGAGGCAGCAACTTCGCCGAAGTTGCGGGGACCGGGAACGCGTCCGAGGGTGCGAATGCGGCGGGAAGACACCGCCCCTATTTCAGGCGGGCGGTGGCCCGGCGGCGCTCCGGCTCCAGGCGTCCGATCAGCGCGTCGAGCAGCCCGGCCAGGTCGGTGTCGTCGGGTAGTTCGGCCAGTTCGTCGCGGATCCGGGCGGAGAGGCGCTCGTGCTCTCGACGGCCTCGGACGGTCAGGTAGGCGCGGATGCGGCGGCGGTCGATCGGGTCGATCCGGCGGAAGACGAGGTTGCGGTCGACGAGCTGGTCGACCAGCTTCGTCAGCGTGCCCGGCGGCAGCGACGCCTCGGCGGCGACCTCGCTCATCGGATGACCGCGACCGTCGGCGAGCAGGCAGAGGACCCGCCACGCCTCGATGGTGAGCGACTCGGCGGCGAGCACCCCGCCGATCCGGCGCGAGAGCAGCCGCTCGGCGCGGGTGAGCAGGGGTAGCAGGTCGGCTGCGGAACCGGGAAGGTCTGACATGGCACTCCCGCCTCTGATGCGCTGTCATCGTACCGAGATGTCCCGCTTACTGGGAGGGCTGGTCTTCACCAGCGGCTGCGGCCACCATGTGTTCATGTCCGCGCCGGCACCTGGGTCCGGGCGCCCGCAGGCGGGGGAGAGCATCGCCGCCGGGGCGTCCTGGCTGACCGTCGACCAGGGTGTGGTCAGTATCGCGTTGGTGTATCCGATGCGTGGGCCGGCGGGCATGTTCGGCCCGAGCTGCGAACTCTGCGCACAGCTCGCGGTCGAGGAACTCAACCGGCGTGGCGGCGTGCTCGGCCGGGAGTTGCGGCTGGTGCCGGTCGACGGCGGGGCGCCGCCGGCCGAGGTGGCCGCCGAGGTGGAGGCGTTGGTGTCGGTGGGCGCGGTGCAGGGCGTCACCGGCTGGCACATCTCCTCTGTGCGTCAGGCGGTGGCGCCGCGCATCGCGCACCGGGTGCCGTACGTCTACACCGCCCTGTACGAGGGGGGCGAGCGTACCGAGGGTGTCTTCCTGACCAGCGAGACGCCGGACGCGCAGCTGTGGCCGGCGATGCGGGTGCTCGCCGGGGAACGCGGGGTGCGGCGCTGGTTCGTGGTCGGCAACGACTACGTCTGGCCGCGCCGGACGACCCGGGCGGCGCACCGGTACGCGCTGCGCAGTGGCGGGCGGGTGGTCGGCCAGCACTTCCTGCCGTTGGAGACCCACGACTACGCCGAGGTGCTGCGCCGCATCGAACGCAGCGACGCCGACGCGGTGCTCATGCTGCTCGTGGGTGCGGACGCGGTCCGGTTCAACCGGGCGTTCGCCCGGGCCGGTCTGGACCAGCGGTGTCTGCGCCTGAGCACCCTGATGGACGAGAACATGCTGCTGGCCAGCGGCGCCGCCCACACCCGGGGGCTGTTCAGCACGGCGGGTTTCTTCGCCGGTCTGGTGACCCAGGAGAACCTCGACTTCCACGGCAGCTTCGGTCGCCGCTTCGGGTTGGAGGCGCCACCGCTGGGCAGCCTGGGGGAGTCCTGCTACGAGGGTGTGATGTTGCTGGCCGCGCTGATCGCCAAGGCCGGCACGCTGGACGTACGGGCGGTGGAGGCCTCCGCCGACGTGGTGTCGTACGACGGGCCGCGCGGTGAGTTGTGGCTGCGCCGCAGGCACGTCCGTCAGCGGATCTACCTGGCCGAGGCCGATGGCCTGGACTTCACCGTCCTGACCGAACTGTGATTTCCGCCGGGCGTGACCGGACCGTGCCTTGACAGGTCCGCCGGCCGGCGGCCAAGATACTTCCTACGTGAAGCATCCGACCGTCGCGTCGGATATAACCACCGTCCGGTGATGGACGGAAAAGCGCAGCCGAATGCGGCTGAAAATCGTGTGCCGGTGTCATTCCGCCGATTCTCCTCGGCTATGCGCCGGCATTTTTCGTGCCCTTGTCGAAGCGGTCGGGCCAGCAGAAACACTCTATTGAGGACTGGGAAACATCCGTGCAATGAAACGGATCGAAGCTTTCCCTGCCGATATTCGAATCGCCGCCCGGATCGGTGTCCACCCGCCGTGCCGGGCAGCGCCCAATGTTCCGACGGACCGCACCGCAGTTGGACAGAACCGCACTTCGTCTCGGGGCCGACGACCGTTCCCGGGCACTGACTGACGTCACACGCGCGACGCAGGGAGATTTGATGACACTGATCCGGGGCCGCCGCATCCTGGCGGGTGCCATGACCCTGGTCGCCGCGGCCGCGCTGGCCGCGTGCGGCAGCAAGACCACCGACGGGAACACCTCGGCGGGAGTCGCCGCCGATGTCTCCGGCGACACCGTGAAGGTGGGCCTGCTCAACTCCCTCTCCGGCACGATGGCCATCAGCGAGGTGACCGTCCGAGACGCGATCATGCTGGCGATCGAGGAGATCAACGCCGCCGGGGGCGTACTCGACAAGAAGATCGAACCCGTCGGCGAGGACGGCGCCTCGGACTGGCCGACCTTCGCCGAGAAGGCCGAGAAGCTGATCCGGGAGGACCGGGTGGCGGCCGTCTTCGGCTGCTGGACCTCGGCCAGCCGCAAGGCCGTCAAGCCGGTGTTCGAGAAGAACAAGGCGCTGCTGTTCTACCCGGTGCAGTACGAGGGCCTGGAGCAGTCGCCGTACATCTTCTACACCGGGGCCACGACGAACCAGCAGATCGTCCCCGGCCTGGACTACCTCAAGGCGCAGGGGGCCACCTCGCTCTACCTGGTCGGCTCCGACTACGTCTTCCCGCGCACCGCAAACAAGATCATCAAGGCGTACGCCGAGGCCAACGGGATGAAGGTGCTGGGCGAGGACTACGCCCCGCTGGGCTCCACCGAGTTCGGCACCATCACGAACAAGGTGAAGTCCTCCGGCGCCGACGCGGTGTTCAACACGCTCAACGGTGACAGCAACGTGGCGTTCTTCAAGGAGTACAAGTCCGCCGGGTTGACCGCCGCCAGCATGCCGGTGGTGTCGGTGTCGATCGCCGAGGAGGAGGTCAAGAGCATCGGCACCCAGTACCTGGAGGGCCAGCTCACCGCCTGGAACTACTACCAGACCACGCCCGGGGCGGCGAACGAGAAGTTCGTCGCGGCGTACAAGGCCAAGTACGGGGCGGACAAGCCGACGAGTGACCCGATGGAGGCCGCGTACGTCTCGGTCTACCTGTGGAAGGCGATGGTCGAGAAGGCCGGCACCTTCGACGTGGAGAAGGTCCGGGAGGCCTCCGACGGCATCACCTTCGAGGCGCCCGAGGGGCTGGTCACCGTGGACGGTGCCACCCAGCACATCGCCAAGACGGCACGCGTCGGCAAGGTCGGCGCGGACGGGTTGATCACGGAGGTCTGGAACTCCGGCGAACCGATCACCCCCGACCCGTACCTCAAGAGCTACCCGTGGGCCGGTGGCCTGAGCTGACCCGGTGGGGCCCGGGGGGCCCCCCCCCCCGGGGCCCCCCCCCCACGCTTCGCCCTGCCGGATCGCCACGCGGACTCCGGCCTCAAGGCCGGACGACGACCCGGTGATCACGGCGGTGCGAACGGTTCCACCAGGGCATCCATTTCGGACATCCCGATGCTGATCACCCCGTTCTGGCTGGACTGCTACGGCATCGCCGCCCGGGCGGTCGACGCGGGTGTCGGGCTGGCCCTCGACCACCCGTCCCGGGGCGTCAGCCCTCGACCCGGGACGGTCGAACGCCGGTCGGGGGGGGGGGGGGGGGGGGGGGGGGGGGGGCGCGAACCCCCCCCCCCCCGCCACCGGGTCGTCGATGGGTCAGGGGTTGGTGATACCCAGCGAGTAGCTGCCGGAGCCGCTGTACGCGTGCACCTCGAAGCGGTAGTAGCCCGCCGTGCCGTTGTAGGTCAGCGACTCGTCCGGCCCGGCGCTGTACGAGCCGGCCACATCGACCCAGGAGGATCCGCTCCACTTCTGCAGGTAGAGGTCGAAGTCCACCCCGGTCGGCCCGTCCAGGCAGCCGCGGTGGGTGCCCGAGGACGACGAGTAGTAGTAGCTGCCGTTCGGCTGGTACCGACTCTGGCCGGAGGAGATGCTGCCGGTGTAGGTCGCCTCGTAGCCGCTGCACCCGGTGGGCGGCGGCGGCTCACTACCGCCGCTGGTGCGCAGCGTCAGGCCGTACGCCGAGAGGATCTCGTTGACCGGCTGGAAGTAGGTGGTCCCGCCGGAGGAGCAGTTGCCGGAGCCACCCGAGGTCACGCCCTGGGCCTGCTGGCCGGTCAGCCACGACCCGCCCGAGTCGCCCGGCTCGGCGCAGGCGTTGGTGCGGGTCAGCCCGCTGACCGAGCCCTCGGCGTAGTTGACGGTCTGGTTCTTGGCCTGGATGGTGCCGCACCGCCAACCGGTGGTCGAGCCGGAGCGGCAGATGGCCGCGCCGACGGCGGCCTCGGTGGAGCCGGCGACCGTCACGTTGCCGCCGGAGTAGTTGTTGACCCACGGCTGCGGCGTCCAGTTCGAGTTGGTCTGGACCCAGCCGTAGTCGTTGCCCGGGAACGACGACCCGCGGAAGGTGCCCTGGGCCACCTGGTTGTAGCCCTGGGTCGCGGTGCCGGTACGGCCACAGTGCCCGGCGGTGACGAAGCCGCCGGTCACCGAGAACCCGACCGAGCAGCGCCCGCCCATGTAGTAGGCGTCGCCGCCACGGACGTCGTAGAGCAGCCGAGGCGCCTCGGTGGTGCTGACCACCCGGACCGCGGTGGCGTCGACGCGGCTCGTGCGGACGAACTTCGCGGCCGCAGCGGTGTCTCCGCTGGCGAGGACCACGACGGCGTTGGTCGTGACGTCGACGTACCAGCCGGGAACCGCGCCGGACGGCGCCTTGGCGGCGTGGCGGTCCAGGGATGCCTTGATCCGATCCAGTTCGGCACCGCTGCGCTCGACGATCGTCGCCCGCGCGCCGGCGGCCTTCACCCGGTTGGCTGCGGCCTTGCCGGTGACGGCGACGACCAGGCCGTCGGCGGTCATCCAACCACCGGCGTACGACGAACCCAGGGACCGGCGCAGACTGGCGTCCGTCCTGGTTCCCTTGTCGTCCCGGGCGATCCGGGTGCGTGCCTCGGTCGGGGTCAGGTCGAGGTCACGCTGCATCGCGGCGAGCATCTCCGACGATGCGGCCGCCACGGTGGCGGTGTCGGGGGTGGGCGGCGGGGCCGCTGCGGCGGGGGTTACCGCGACGGCGATGGCACCGACGGGCAGCAGGGTCGCTGCTGCCGCGAAGGCGAGAACTCGTCTCATCAATTGCCTCCTGTGGAAACGGCGGCGCGGATCGGGGGTGCGCCGCGATCGGGGCGGGGGTCGTCCCGCCGCGCTCCGCCCTCGGGGTTTGGGCGACGGTGCTGCGGGTGTCGCAGCCCGTTGACCTGGCCGGCGCCGCTGCCGGGCGCTTCGGAGGAACGCCAGCCGGATCAGGTGGGCCACCGCCAACCTAACCGGAAACAATTGAGTTGGATCTATACCAGCTAACTCATATCAAGGCGAGCAAGGCTCGATTCCTGGGTGGACGCCGGCTGCTCAGTCTGACGTGACCGCGTGCACGCGTTCGACGGTGCCGGCCTTCAGCCGCTCGGCCTCGACGATCGTGAACCCCGCAGCCCGCACCAGTGGCAGCTGACGGCGGGTGAGGTGCTCGCCGGCCGAACGAACCGTCAGCCGTTCGAGGAGCCACTGCGCGGCGTGAACCGGTGGCCACGTGCTACCGATGTGATCCAGCAGGAGCAGCCGGCCGCCGGGCCCGAGGACACGCTTCATCTCGTCGATCGCCCTCGCCGGGTGCGGGATGCTGCAGAGTGAGAGGGCGCAGACCACGGTGTCGAACGAACCGGCGGTGAAAGGTAACTCCTCGGCGTCGCCCTCGCGCAGGTCGACCGCACGACCGAGATCTGCGGCCCGTCCCCGCGCGATGTCCAGCATCGCCCGGCTCAGTTCGACGCCCACCACCGTCACATCGACGGGGTAGTACGGCAGGTTCCGGCCGGTGCCGATGGCGACCTCCAGCACCCGACCACGCGCGCGGGCCCCCAGCCATTCGCGGCCACCGGCGAACTGGACCCGCTCGAAGAACGCGATCTGCTTGTCGTAGGTGGGTGCGGACCTGTTCCACACCCGCCGCTGTTTCGCGGTCGGCGTCTCGGCGGTCGTCCGCTGGGCGTGGCTGTTCATGATGATGGTCTTCCTGATCGCCGGACGGAGTATTGGTGTGCAGCGGCCTGTCGCGGTGACATCGATACGTCGCGGTGACATGTCGCTCTGGACTCTTGTTGTCTCGCTCGGTCAAATCGTGACGGTGGTGGCCGTGCCGGGGGTGAGCCAGTGCAGGCTCTCCCGGACCGAGGACGGCGCGGCGGCGAAGGCGGCCTCGATCGCCGGTCGGCCCTCGCGGAAGTGACCCCAGCCCTCGTAGTGCACGGGCAGCACCGTGTGGGCCTTGAGCAGCCCGCACAGTTCGGCGCCCTCGGCGGCGGTCATCGTGTAGCGCAGCGGCCCGGTGAGGCCGAACCGCACCGCCCCGAGGTGCAGCACGACGGTGCCGATGGCGAATCGGTCGGTGACCTGACGGACTCCGTCGTAGAGCACGGTGTCGCCGGTGATCCAGAGGGGACCGTGCCGTTGGCCGGGCCAACGCAGCACGAACCCGGTCACCTCGCCGACGACGGGCCGGCTCAGCGGCGGGCCGTGCCGGCACGGGGTCGCGATGACCTCGATGGTGGGGCGGCCGGGTGCGGTCAGTGTGGTGCGCTGCCACGGTGCCAGGCCGGTGGCGGCGGCACCGAGTCGCCGGCCTCCGGCCACTGTGGTCACGACCCGGCCCGCCGCCCGTGACAGGGCCCGGCCGGCGTCGTCGAGGTTGTCGGCGTGGTGGTCGTGGGTCAGCAGCACCGCGTCGAGGTCGCCGAGCGACTCGGCGGCCAACGCCGGGCCGGTGAGCTTGCGCGAGGCGGTGCCCCAGCCGAACCGGTAGGTCCGCCCGGGCGCGTCGAAGGTCGGGTCGGTGAGCAACCGCCAACCGTCGACCTCGATCAGCACGGTCGGACCGCCGATGTGCGTGACCCGTACGTCGGTCACGCCGCGTGCCGTAGGGCCCAGTCCAGCACCCCGTCCGCGATCCGCTCCCAACCCTGCCGGGCCGGCAGCAGGTGGGCGTGGCCCGGGTGCGCGGGAGTCACCACCTGATGGCCCTCGCTCTCGTAGCGGGTGATCCGGTGTTCCCATCTCAGCTCAGTATGCGCGTCGCCGAGGGGTAGGACAACGCGGACAGGCAGATGATGCGGCTGCGCGTCGATGCCTTCCCCACCGGGCCGGACTGGGCCTTCACCCTGGTCGAGGCGACCGGCACCGGTAGTTCGGAGATCGTCCGTCCGGTCGGCGGGCAGTACGCACCCACGGTCCCCGGCATCTTCTGGGGGGTCGGCGCCGACGGCGGGCCGACCGGCGACCTCACCAGCGCCAGCCTCGCTGACCAGCAGCGGACGGTGGCCAGGGCGCTCGACCTCGGTGCCGGCCACGTCGACGTCGGACAGCGCCCGGAGGAAGGACACGTCGTCCTGGCCGACCCCGACGGCAACGAGTTCGGTGTCCCGACTCCCCGATAGCTCGCGTGGCCGGCGCCCGACAACCGGCGAAACGGCAACCCGTCGATCGCGGAGATCGCCCCGGGTCAGGAGTGGGTGGCGGACTTCTCGGGGTGGTCGGCGGAGGCGGTGCCGCGGCCGGGGCGGCGGGTCAGGACCCGGGGGCCGGAATCCGTGATGGCGACCGTGTGCTCGGAGTGGGCGGTGCGGGAACCGTCGGCCGACCGGATGGTCCAGCCATCCTTGTCGTACCTGATCTTGTCTGTGGAGTGGCAGAGCCAGGGTTCGATGGCGATGGTCAGGCCGGGTTCGAGTTTCAGGCCGCGCCGGGGGCGGCCGCTGTTGGCCACGTGCGGGGCCTCGTGCATGGTGCGGCCGATGCCGTGGCCGCCGAACTCGGCGTTGACCCGGTAACCGTAGGCTCGGGCGACCTCGTCGATCGCGGCGGAGATGTCTCCCAGGCGGCCGCCGGGCTGGGCGGCCTTGATGGCGGCGTCCAGTGCGACCTCGGTGGCCTCGATCAGCCTCAGGTCGGCCGGGTCGGGGGTGCCGACGATGACGGAAAGCGCGGAGTCGGCGACCCAGCCGTCGATGCCGACCGCCATGTCGATGCTGAGCAGATCGCCGTCGCGCAGGACGTAGTCGTGGGGGAGGCCGTGCAGCACGGCGTCGTTGACCGACAGGCACAGCACGTTGCGGAACGGACCGCGGCCGAACGAGGGGGCGTAATCCCAATAGCAGGACTGCGCACCGCGTTCGTCGATGCGGCGGCGAGCGTAGTGCTCGAGGTCCATCAGGTTGACGCCGACCGCGGCGACCCCGCTCAGTTCGGCGAGCAACTCGCCGACGAACTGGCCGGTCACCGCCATCCGCTCGATCTCCTCGGCCGACTTCAGCTCGATCATGAAGGCCTCCCTCATCCCTGCGGTATTTTTATACCACGCCACGATGGCGCTGCGCGGGAGGGGATATCCTGCTGGCATGGTTCGCCGACCGCTCACCGCCGAACAGATCGCCGCGGGCCAGCGTCTCGGAGCCGCCCTGCGGGCCGCCCGGGCCGGCCGTAGCCTCGTCGACGTGGCCCTGGCGGCCGGCATCTCTCCGGAGACGCTGCGCAAGATCGAGGCGGGTCGCCTCTCCGCGCCGGCCTTCGGCACCGTGGTCTGCCTCAGTCAGGCCCTGGACGTTCCCCTCGGCGATCTGGCCGAGGCTTGGCGGGCCGACATGCCCATCCGCCAGGCGTCCTAGGGTAGCCGTCGGACGCGCTGCGCTCGTCGAATGTCCGGCCCGCGACCCCGACGCATCCGTCATCATGCTGGACCTCGACCGGGTGCTGAGCTGAGCGGGTACCCGGCATTGGTGAACGCGGCCGGCAGGACGCTCCCACAGTCGGTCGCGCCGCCTTCTGGCACCAGCCACCGACAGGCCTCCACCCCCGCAACGGGCCACTTAGGATGATCAGCGGATGGTGAGCACTCTGGGCCCGGCACCGCCGACCGGACACACTTCGCGGTCTGGCTACACTCGGATCCGGCGCTCGATCCCGCGGTTCGGCCGACCGCGATCTGATGTGGACGAGGAGACGAGCTGTGGCGAGTCAAGAGGCGGCACCGCCCGGGGTGGACATGAGTGTGCCGAGCATCGCCCGGGTGTACGACTACATGCTCGGCGGCAAGGACAACTTCGCGGTGGACCGCGCCGTCGCCGAACACGCGCTCCGGATCACGCCGGACGGTCCACAGGCGGGCCAGGCGAATCGGGCCTTCCTGCGTCGGGCGGTGCGCCTCCTCACCGAGCAGGGCATCGGCCAGTTCCTCGATCTCGGCTCCGGTCTGCCCACCCAGGGCAATGTGCACCAGGTGGCCCTGCGCCACGACCCGCAGGCGCGGGTGGTCTACGTCGACAACGATCCGATCGTGCTGGCGCACGGCCGGGCGCTGCTGGCCGACGCCGGAACCGCGACGGTGGTCCAGGCCGATATCCGGTCGCCGGAGGCCATCCTGGAAAGCCCGGAGGTCCGCCGGTTCCTGGACTTCGACCGCCCCGTCGGGCTGTTGCTCTTCGCGATTCTGCACCACCTCGCGGACGACGAGAACCCGAAGGCGGTGGCGGCGCGACTGATCGACGCCCTGCCGTCGGGCAGCTACGTCGCGATCTCCCACTTCCGTGATCCCGGTGACCGGCACCCCGATGCCTCCCGGAAGGCGCGCGAGGTCGAGCGCATCTTCAACGAGTCCCTCGGCACCGGTCGATGGCGTACCGACGAGGAGATCCTTTCCTTCGTCGAGGGCCTGGAGGTGCTGGAACCGGGCCTGGTGCCGGTGGCCGCGTGGCGACCGGACCCGGATGAGGCCGCGCCGGAGCAGAGCGACACCTACCACACCTTCGTCGGACTCGTCGCGCGCAAAGCGTGATGCCCCAATCGGGTCCTCCTGTGAGTGGCCGCATCGACTGCGGCCACTCACCTGGTGCCGTCACCGCCACACCGTGACCTGACTGGCCACCAGTGCCTTCTGCCCTTCGAACGGGCGGTACGCCGTATGGTCGGTCAGTTGGTGGCGGGCCGCGAGGCTGCGGTACGAGAAACGGACCACCGTTCCCTCGATGCGCAGCAACTGCGGCGGGGCCGCCTCCACCGCCTGCGGGGCCAGCACGAGCAGGGTGCGATCGGCCAGGTCGACATCGCGTACGACGAGCGCGCGCTCGTCGATGACCTGGTCGACGGTCGCGGTCACGGTCAGCGCGTCACCGACGTCGACCTTGGCGAGGGTGTTCGGCGGGCTGGTGGCGGTGGCGGGGGGTGGCGGTTCCGCCACCGGCTCGGGGGCGCAGCCGTTGACGGCGAGTACGGCCGCCAGTGTGGTGGCGACCGCCGCGTGGCGTGCTTCGTGCCGGACGGCTCCCCGGTAGTCGCGCACGGCCGGCCGGGCTGTGGGGGCGTAGTCGGCGCGCAGACGCCGCCTGGCCCAGCGGGCGAAAGGTCGGTCGCGCATGTCGTCGCCTCCTCGAAAGAGTGCCTGTTCCCAGAGATGCCCTGCGGGATGACGAGTGCCGCGCGAACGTGTGACGGTCACGTGACATCACGGATCGAGGCGTACCAACTCATTGGCCAGGGGTTTTCCCGCCTGTGGCCGAGGGTAGCGCGATAGTCGACCAGGGCGGTGACCGGACACGATCCGCCGACGGACACCCCGCGGGGGGTGCGCGACCGGAGCGGGAGGTTGGGCTCGTGCGATGTCTGCAGCGGCGTTACCGGCTCGACGAACCGGTCGGCCGGGGTGGGATGGCCACCGTCTGGCGCGGCTACGATCTGCGGTTGCAGCGGACCGTCGCGGTGAAGCTGCTGTCGGTGCCGCTGCTGGGTGACCCGGCGGCCCGCGACCGCATCCGCCGTGAGGCGTTGGCCGCCGCGCGGCTGGACCACCCGGGCGTCGCCCGGGTCTACGACTACGGCGAGCAGCGGCACCTGACTCGCACACCCACCCCGTTCCTGGTGATGGAGTTCGTCGCCGGGCCGACGCTGGCCGCTCGGCTGCGTGCCGCCGGCCCGCTGCCCCCGGATGAGGCGGTGCGGATCGGTCGGGAGGTGGCGTCGGCTCTCGCCGCCGCGCACGAGCAGGGCATCGTGCACCGGGACGTCAAGCCCGGCAACATCATGCTCACCGAGAGCGGCGTGAAGGTCGTCGACTTCGGTATCGCGGCCGGCGCGGGTGACGACCCGGCGGAGCCGGACGGGCAGTTGTGGGGCACCCCGAGCTACCTGCCGCCGGAGCTGACCGCCGGAGCGGAGGCGGTGCCGGCCGGTGACGTGTTCGCCCTCGGCGTCGTGCTCGCCGAGTGCCTCACCGGTCAGGCACCTCAACGCTCTCCGCACGAAACGGTGGCCGTCCCCACCGTCGAGGGACTGTCCGACTCTCACGCGCAGCTGCTCGGTCGGTGTCTGGCCACCGATCCGGGCCGGCGTCCGGAGGCGGCCGAACTCGCCGAGACGCTGGCCGGGGTGACCATGGACCTGCGGCCGGCGTCGGGCTCCGTGGCCACCCATGGCGTACCCACCCGGGCGGTCGCCGGCCCCACCCGGTCGGCCGTCGGACGGTCCCGGCGGTCGGCGGTCGCCGGGCGGCGCCGCGGGCTGCTGTTCGCCGCCCCTGCCG
>NZ_JBXUOW010000099.1:0-13976 GCF_057196645.1 Micromonospora sp. ATLC16 | reverse complement strand
CGACCGGCCACCGGCAACGGTGCTCGCCCGGGGCAGGGCGGTGGCGTCTACGGCGGAGGCGGTGGCCGGCCCGGCGGTGAGGGTGCTCCGGTCTACGGCGGGAGGCCGGGAGGTGGTCGAGCGTCCGGTGGCGGCGGACGCCCCGGCGGCGGTGTCTACGGTGGCGGTGGCGCGCGCGGCGGCGGACAGTCCGGCGGGGGAGGGCGCGCGGAGCCACCCCGGCGTGGTGGCTCGGCCGAACCGGACTATCGGGGGCGACGCTCCGGGCGCTACCGAGACGATGACAACGGGCCGTACGGTCAGGTGCGCGGCGGCAACTACGGCTACCGGGGCGACCGGTACTGACCTCAGGCCGGTACCGGGCCGTCGACCGCCGAGTCAGATGCGGCGTAGCACCGCGACCACCCGGCCCATGATGGTGGCGTCGTCGCCGGGGATCGGGTCGAAGGCCGGATTCTGTGGCATCAGCCAGACGTGACCGTCACGGCGACGGTAGGTCTTCACGGTGGCCTCGCCGTCCAGCATGGCGGCGACGATCTCACCGGAGTCCGCGGTCGGCTGCTGCCGGACGACCACCCAGTCGCCGTCACAGATCGCCGCGTCGAGCATCGAGTCACCCTTGACCTGGAGCATGAAGACCTCGCCCTCACCGACCAGCTCGCGCGGCAGCGGGAAGACGTCCTCCATCGACTGCTCGGCGAGGATGGGCCCACCGGCGGCGATGCGGCCGAGCATCGGGACGTAGGCCGGGGTGGGCCGCTGGGAGCGGCTCAGTTCGTCGTCGACGTCGTTCGGGGAGCGGACGTCGACCGCCCGAGGGCGGTTCGGATCGCGTCGGAGGAAGCCCTTCTTCTCCAGCTCCTTGAGCTGGTAGGCGACGCTGGACGGGGAGACCAGCCCGACCGCCTCACCGATCTCGCGCACGCTCGGTGGGTAGCCGTGGCGCTCCACCCAGGTGCGGATGAAGTCCAGGATGCGTCGCTGCCGGGCGGTGAGGTCGACAGTCGCCGGGTCGGGGAAGCTGCTGACCACCGGGGTCACCGGGCGCACGGCCGGCTGGCCCGAGCGGGCACGGGTGACACTCCGGCGTCGGGCGGCCGGGGGGCCCGCCTCGATGCTCTGCTGCGGGCTCTTTGGCCGGTTGGCCCGGTCCTCGGTCACGTCCGTCCTCCCTGGTCGGCGCTGAGTGCCTCGGCGGCTCGTGGTGCGCACGGTGATCTACTGGCCGGCGGGTCGACCATGGTCACCTCCGGTTGTTCATGACCGTATAGGTGAGATCGGTCTTTTTCAAACATCTGTACGACCTTCTGCCGCGTGTCGAGGGGAAATCAGCACGGCTGCTGGTCCGTACTGATAAATAGTACGGGTGTTCGAGTGGACGTGAATTGTCGATGCCTGTCCGGGCGGGCGGTAACCGGCGTGGCCGAGTTCGCGTTGGGCTCTCCGGTTGGCGCGGAACGGGGGTGCGGGTGGGGTTCCGGGTGACGCGCCGGACACGCCGACCAACTTGACCCGGGATCGTCGGCGACATACGGTCAACCCCTAGATGTAGTAGTCACATGGGCGTAAGTTGCCTACAGGTTGGGTTCGACTACCGACCGCACTCCCGTACGCCGAGCCGGCGGCCATCCTGCGGGGATGGGCTCCGGCTTACCGAGGCGTGCCCGGAGGGCGGTTGGGCGGCCCTGTGGTCGATCGAGGAGGTCGGGCGATGCGGTGTCCGTACTGCCGGCACGCCGACTCCCGGGTGGTCGACTCGCGCGAGGCCGACGACGGCCAGCTGATCCGGCGGCGGCGATCCTGCCCCGAGTGCGGTAAACGGTTCACCACCGTCGAGGAGGCGGTGCTGGCCGTGGTCAAGCGCAGCGGCGTGACCGAGCCGTTGAGCCGGACGAAGATCATCGGTGGGGTGCGCAAGGCGTGCCAGGGCCGGCCGGTCGACGAGGATTCGATCGCGCTGCTGGCGCAGCGGGTCGAGGAGACCGTCCGGGCCAAGGGGGCAGCCGAGATTCCCAGCCACGAGGTGGGGCTGGCCATCCTGGGCCCGCTGCGGGACCTGGACGAGGTCGCTTACCTGCGGTTCGCCAGTGTCTACCGGTCGTTCGACTCGCTCGCCGATTTCGAACGGGAGATCGAGACGCTACGGGCCGCCGCGCGCGCCCGCGAGGCTGCCGGTGCCGAGCCGACCAGCACGCAGTGATTTTCCAGCATTACCAGTGACAGTCGGATCGCGCGGCGGGCCCGCGTGGACGAGGGGGCGGATGAGATGCCGGGGGACGGTGTGACAACAAGCAGGTCACGAAGCAAGGCGGGCGCGGGGCTCAAGATCGAGCGGGTCTGGACGACCCCGGGAGTGCACCCGTACGACGAGGTCACCTGGGAACGCCGCGACGTCGTGATGACGAACTGGCGGGACGGCTCGATCAACTTCGAGCAGCGGGGCGTGGAGTACCCGCAGAGTTGGAGCGTCAACGCGGCCAACATCGTGACCACCAAGTACTTCCGGGGCGCGGTGGGGACCCCGGAACGCGAGTGGTCGCTCAAGCAGCTGATCGACCGGGTGGTCGCCACCTACCGCACCGCCGGTGAGGAGTACGGCTACTTCGCCTCCCCGGCCGACGCCGAGGTCTTCGCGCACGAGCTGACCTGGATGCTGCTGCACCAGGTGTTCAGCTTCAACTCCCCGGTCTGGTTCAACGTCGGCACGCCCTCGCCCCAGCAGGTGTCCGCCTGTTTCATCCTATCTGTGGATGATTCGATGGATTCCATCCTGGATTGGTACAAAGAGGAAGGGCTGATCTTCAAGGGCGGCTCCGGCTCCGGGGTCAACCTGTCCCGGATCCGCTCATCCCGGGAACTGCTCTCCTCCGGCGGCACCGCCTCCGGCCCGGTCAGCTTCATGCGCGGTGCCGACGCCAGCGCCGGCACCATCAAGTCCGGCGGCGCCACCCGGCGCGCGGCCAAAATGGTCATCCTCGACGTCGACCACCCCGACATCGAGGAGTTCGTGGTCACCAAGGCGCGCGAGGAAGACAAGATCCGCGCGCTGCGTGACGCCGGGTTCGACATGGACCTGGGCGGCTCCGACATCGTCAGCGTGCAGTACCAGAACGCCAACAACTCGGTCCGGGTCTCCGACGAGTTCATGTCGGCGGTGGCGAACGGCGGCAGCTTCGACCTGCGCGGCCGGCTCGACGGCGCGGTGATCGACACCATCGACGCCAAAAACCTGTTCCGCACCGTCTCCCAGGCCGCCTGGGCGTGCGCCGACCCCGGCCTCCAGTACGACGACACCATCAACGACTGGCACACCTGCCCGGAGACCGGCCGGATCACCGCGTCGAACCCGTGCTCGGAGTACCTGCACCTGGACAACTCCTCGTGCAACCTGGCCTCGCTGAACCTGATGAAGTTCCTCCGGGCCGACGGCGGCTTCGAGGTGGAGAAGTTCGTCAGGAGCGTCGAGCTGGTCATCACCGCGATGGACATCTCGATCTGCTTCGCCGACTTCCCGACCGAGAAGATCGGCGAGACCACCCGGGCGTACCGGCAGCTCGGCATCGGCTACGCCAACCTGGGCGCCCTGCTGATGGCCTCCGGCCTGCCGTACGACTCGGATCAGGGCCGCTCGCTCTCCGCCGCGATCACCTCGCTGATGACCGGCACGGCGTACCGCCGCTCGGCCGAGTTGGCCGGCATCGTCGGCGCGTACGACGGCTACGCCCGCAACGCGGAGCCGCACAAGCGGGTGATGCGCAAGCACGCCGCGGCCAACGACGAGATCAAGCCGTCCGGCACGGTGGCCACCGCTCTGGTCCGCGAGGCCACGAAGCAGTGGACCCAGGGCAACAAGATCGGCGACAAGAACGGCTGGCGCAACTCGCAGGCCAGCGTGCTCGCCCCGACCGGGTGTCTGACCCCGGACACGCTGGTCACCACCGACCGTGGCCTGATGCGGCTGGGCGAGATCGGCGACATGTACGGCGACCGTTGGCAGGACCTTGACATGCAGGTCTCCACCGACGAGGGCGCTCGCCGGGCGACCAAGTTCTTCATAAACGGTGAGGAGCCGACCCGGCGCGTGGTCACCGACGGCGGCTACGCGATCCAGGGCACCCTCGCCCACCGGATCAAGGTCGTTGACCCGCGGAGCGGTGCGTGGGTGTGGAAGCGGATGGCGGAGGTCGCCCCGGGCGATCTCGTACCGATGCAGCTCGGCACTCTGGTCGGCGAACCGCGACAGGTGCCGCTGCCGGTGCTCGACCAGGCCTACTACGCCGGTGACCGTCGGCTGTACGTCCCCGAGCACGTCGACGGGGATCTCGCAGAGCTGGTCGGCTACTTCATGGGCGACGGCAGCCTGCACGCCAAGGGCGTCCGGTTCAGTGTCGCCGACACCGACCTCGATGTGATCGAGCGCCTCCGGGTGCTGAGCAAGGGCCTCTTCGGACTGGAGCCGGTCGTCACGGCGCAGGCCGGTTATCAGGAGGTGACCCTTCAGTCGGTGCGGCTGGCCCGCTGGTGGCAGGCGGCCGGGTTCGCCAAGACCCTGCCGCAGGCCGACCACACCGGCAAGGGCTGGTCGCCCCGGGTGCCGTCGGCGATCCTGGAGACCAACAACCCCGCCGTCTACGGAGCCTTCCTGCGCGGTCTGTTCGAGGCGGACGGGTCGGTTGCCGCCGGAGTGCCGTCGGTCTCGACGTCGACCGAATCGTTCGCCGCCGAGCTGCGTACGCTGCTGCTCGCGCTCGGCATGGCCACCACCACCCGCCGCACGACCAGCGGGCTGGGCTCGGACATGTGGCAGGTTCGGCTGCGCAACACGGAGCACGCTCTGGCGTACGAGGAGGTCGTCGGCTTCATCGGCGAGCGCAAGGCTCGGCTGCTGGTCACCGAGTCGACGCAGTCTGGGAACCGGGACCGGATTCACCTGCCCGAGGCGCTGTGGGAGCTGCTCGTGCCGGCCGGGCACGAGTTGCGCGACACCGTCGGTCAGTCGCTGCGCCGGACCGGGGGAGTGCCCCGGGCGGTGGCGATGCGGATCTTCGCCGAGACCGGCGACGACCGGCTCGGGCATGCCCTCGGCTACCTGTTCGAGACGGTCGCGGCCAACGAGGACGGCGGCATCCAGCCGACCTACGACCTGTCGGTGCCGGAGAACGTCACCTACGTCGCCTCGGGCTTCGTCAGCCACAACACCATCGGCCTGATGATGGACTGCGACACCACCGGCGTGGAGCCGGATCTGGCGCTTGTCAAGTTCAAGAAGCTGGTCGGTGGCGGCTCGATGCAGATCGTCAACCAGACCGTGCCGCGCGCCCTGCGCTCCCTCGGGTACCCGGAGGAGCAGGTCGAGGCGATCGTCGAGCACATCGCCGACCAGGGTCACGTGGTGGACGCTCCCGGCCTCAAGCCGGAGCACTACCCGGTCTTCGACTGTGCCATGGGCGAGCGGTCCATCGCGCCGATGGGCCACGTGCGGATGATGGCGGCGGTCCAGCCGTTCATCTCCGGCGCCATCTCCAAGACGGTGAACATGCCGGAGCAGGCCACCGTCGAGGACGTCGAGAAGATCTACTTCGAGGGCTGGAAGCTCGGCCTCAAGGCGCTGGCCATCTACCGGGACAACTGCAAGGTCGGCCAGCCGCTGTCGGCGGCGAAGAAGAAGGCCGCCGAGCCGGAGGCGACCACCACCGCGGTCGAGCCGGTGGTGGAGAAGGTCGTCGAGTACCGCCCGGTGCGCAAGCGGCTGCCGA
This sequence comes from Micromonospora sp. ATLC16, assembly GCF_057196645.1. Classification (NCBI taxonomy): domain Bacteria; kingdom Bacillati; phylum Actinomycetota; class Actinomycetes; order Micromonosporales; family Micromonosporaceae; genus Micromonospora; species Micromonospora sp. ATLC16. Next base: position 8,220 of record NZ_JBXUOW010000099.1, on the reverse strand, counting down.
AGAAGCGGCCGTCGGAGACGGTCAGCTTCTCCGTCGGTGGCGCCGAGGGCTACCTCACCGCCTCGTCGTACCCGGACGACGGCCTCGGCGAGGTCTTCCTCAAGATGTCGAAGCAGGGCTCGACGCTGGCCGGGGTGATGGACGCCTTCTCGGTGGCCATCTCCATCGGTCTGCAGTACGGCGTGCCGCTGGAGACGTACGTCAGCAAGTTCACCAACATGCGCTTCGAGCCGGCCGGCATGACCGACGACCCGGACGTGCGGATGGCCGCCTCGGTGATGGACTACATCTTCCGTCGCCTGGCGTTGGACTTCCTGCCCTACGAGCGCCGCGCCGAGCTGGGCATCTTCACCGCCAAGGAGCGGGCCGCCCAGTTGCGGGCCGAGGCCGAGGCGGAGGCGAACGGCACCGATCTGACCGCGATGGCCGCGTCTGCTCCGGTGGAGAGCAAGCCGGAGGAGCCGAAGGCCGGCCCGGTCGCCCAGCCGGCCCAGGAACTCGCCGACGTCGCCGCGGTCAAGCCGGCACCGCCGGTCGGTTCCAGCACCGAGCTGTTGGAGGCCGTGATCGGCAAGGCCGCCGACGCACCGCTCTGCTTCACCTGCGGTACGAAGATGCGTCCGGCCGGTAGCTGCTACGTCTGCGAGGGCTGCGGCTCCACCAGCGGCTGCAGCTGACCCGAGCACGCGACGAGCCCCGGGCGGATCACCGTCCGGGGCTCGTTCGCCTCTTGCGATCTTGGACCGAACTGGCCCCTCCAGGGGCGCTGCCGTACCAAGATCGGTCAAGCTGGCGTTTCGGTAGCGAGGTGTCCGCGCAATTCGACGGCGAGGGAGTCCATGGTGGCCTCGGGGACACGTTCGTCGGGTGGCGCGTGGAGGTAGGCGAAGGCCCGCGGGCCACGGTGATCGAGTGGAATGTCCGCCGGGCGGGGCACCACGTGGAAGTGGACGTGCGCGAAACCGGCCTGTTCGGCGTACTGCATGACGTAGGTCTTGACGCAGCCGGTGACGGCGGTCAGCGCCCGGGAGAGCCGGATCGGTGTCGACGCGTTCCCGTGGCGGCAGCGTGTCGAACCGCTCCTCGCTGCGGCACACACAGCAGTCCATCCCCGCACCGTACCGAGCGACAACCATGGGATCTTGCTGCGAAACCGCCCCTCCGAGGGCGGTTTCGCACCAAGATTTCGTAGCGAGCGGCGGCGATGGAGGTCACCGTTCACAGTGACCGTGTTGCTGGGATGATCGGGTTATGACGATCGCGGAGCGCTACGTCCGGTTCGCCGAGCGCGAAGCGCGCGGGGTTTCTCCCTCGTACGAACGGCTGGCCCGCTTCGTGTCCCGGGACCAGGAACTGCTTAGCCTGCTCGGCACCCTGCCGGAGGCCAAGCAGCAGCCGAACCTGCTCTTCGGTGTGGTACGTCTGCACGGCGGGCCGGTCGACGAACCAGCCGCGTTCCGTGAGTACACGCTTGCCAACTGGTCGACCGTCGAGGCGGAGGTCCGTACCCGGGTCACGCAGACCAACGAGGCCGGTCGCTGCGCCGTACTGCTGCCGTTGCTCGCGGCGCTCCCGCAGCCGCTTGCCTTGCTGGAGGTCGGTGCCTCCGCCGGTCTCTGCCTCTACCCCGACCGGTACGCGTACCGCTACGCCGGCAGTTCGCCCGGTGGCCACCTCATCGGCACGGGGGAGCCGGTGCTCGACTGCGTGGCCACCAACCTGACGCCGCCGGACCATCGGCCGGAGGTGGTGTGGCGAGCCGGCCTGGACCTGAATCCGCTCGACGTGACCGATCCGGCCGACCTGACCTGGCTCGACGCCCTGATCTGGCCGGAGCACGAGCATCGCCGGGCCCGGCTGCGGTCGGCGGCGGCCATCGCCGCAGCCGATCCGCCGCTGCTGGTCCGCGGCGACCTGGTCGACGACCTGCCGGCGCTGGCCGCGCAGGCACCGGCCGACGCCACCCTGGTGGTCTTCCACACCAGCGTGCTCTATCTGGTGCCGACGCCGCGCCGGTCGGCCTTCGCCGAGGAGGTACGCCGGCTGCCCGGCCACTGGATCGCCAACGAGGGGCCGAGCGTGCTGCGGTACGCCGCACTGCCACAGCCGCCGAGCGACGCGCACCTCAACGTGCTTGCGCTCGACGGGCAGCCGCTGGCCTGGACGCGCGGGCACGGGCAGGAGATCACCTGGTTCGGCTAGCCGCCGCAGGCCCGGCTGACCGGCGGTGGAGCAGGTCCCGCAGCGACCAACCGCCGGTCAGGCGCCAGAGCGCGATGACCGGGTCGCAGATTGCGCAGCCGAACGAAGAGTCGTGGGCGAAGGGAATGATCGGGTTGCCCTTCAGGTGGTGGACGACGTCCCAGCCGGTGTGCAGGAGCCAGCCGACGCCGATCCACCGCCACGACTCCAGGCCGCCGCCTCCCGCCCGTAGCCCGGGCGAGGAGCGGCGAGGAGCGGCCTTCTCCTTCGCGCCCCTGACAGGGTGACATGATCATGTCACCCGGTCAGGGTGCTCACTCATCTCACCGCGGCCTGGCGGGGAAGACCTCGTCAGAAGGTGACGACCTCGCCGAGGCGGGTGGTGAGGAATTCGCGTTCGGCGTCGTTGTCCACAAGTTCCAGGGCATCCCGGTAGGCCCCCGCCGCCTCGGCGTCGCGGCCGAGCCGGCGCAGCAGGTCGGCCCGGATCGCCGGCATGTAGTGGTATCCGGCCAGCCGCGGGTCCCGGGCGAGGGCGTCGACCTCGGCGAGTGCCACAGCTGGCCCGTCCACCATGGACACCGCCACCGCCCGGTTCAACGCGACCACCGGTGAGGGCCAGCGGGCCAGCAACGCGTCGTAGAGCCGGACGATCTGCGGCCAGTCGGTCGCCTCGTAGCTGGGCGCGAGGGCGTGCAGCGAGGCGATGGCGGCTTGCAGCGCGTACCGACCGGCCGGTCCGGTGTGGAACACGCCGAGCACCAGGCGGTGTCCCTCGGCGATGGCGTCCCGGTCCCAGGCGGAACGGTCCTGGTCCGCCAGCCGTAGCAGCCGGCCCTCGGCGTCGGTACGGGTGGCCCGGCGGGCGTGGGTGAGCAGCAGCAGCGCGAGCAGACCGGGTACCTCCGGCTCGTCGGGCAGCAGGGTCGCCAGCATCCGGGCCAGGGGCAGCGCGCGGTCGACCAGGTCTGCGCGGACCAGGTCGTCGCCGCTGGGCGCGGTGTGTCCGGTGGTGTAGAGCAGGTGTACGACGGCGAGCACCGGGCTGAGCCGTTCGGGCAGTTCGGCGGCCTCGGGGACCCGGTAGGGGATCCGGGCGGCGGCGATCTTCTTCTTGGCGCGGGTGACGCGTGCCGCCATGGTCGCTTCGGGAACCAGGAAGACGCTGGCGATGTCGGCGGTGCTCACGCCGCAGACCAAACGTAGGGTGAGCGCGACCTGCGCCTCCTGGGCGAGCGCCGGATGGCAGCAGGTGAAGACCAGACGTAGCCGGTCGTCCGGCACCGCCACCTCGTCTGGGACATCCGGTTCCGCCTGGTCCGGTTCCACCAGCAGGGGCAGTTTGGTACGCAGCACCTGCCGGCGGCGCAGCACGTCGAGAGCCTTGCGGCGGGCCGTCGCGGTGAGCCACGCGCCAGGCCGTTCCGGTACGCCGTCGCGGGTCCAGGTGCCGAGCGCGGCCAGGTACGCCTCCTGGACGCTCTCCTCGGCGAGGTCGAAGTCACCGGCGACGCGAGCCGTGGCGGCGAGCACGAACGTCCACTCGCGGCGGTGCGCGTCCGCGACGGCCCGTTCGACCTCGGCGACCGTGGCCGGCACGGCGGTGCGCTCGCCGTCGCTCACTCGGCGGGCGGCTCGAACAGCGGCCGGACCTCCACCCCGCCGTGAATGGTGGCCGGGTTCAACTTGGCGATCCGCACAGCGGTGTCCAGGTCGGGTGCGTCCAGTACGAAGAATCCGGCGACGACCTCCTTGGCCTCGATGAACGGGCCGTCGGTGACGAGGTCGCCGCGTACCGCGGTGGCGGTGGTGCTCGGTTGCAGGGCGAATCCCGTCACGATCTGCCCACCAAGTTCCGCCACCTGCGCGGGATACCGGTCCAGCAGGGCGATGTAGTCGGGGGTGAGGTCCATCGGGTCGGCCGGTGCCGGCGAGTAGATCAGGACTGCGTACTGGGCCATGAGGTCTCCTCCATCGACTTGGGAGAAACCTAGACTGCCGGTGATGAGCGGAGAAAGACGGCCCCTGGCGGCACGGCCCCTGACCGAGCCGCATCCTTCACGGTTGCCGTTCGATCACCCCGGCCGGCAGCACATCCTCGCCGTGCACGCCGAAGCCCTGGCTGCGGGCGACGCCGGCTATCTCGACCCGGACACCGGGCTGTTCGTCCTCACCGCCGGATTCCTGGCTCGACGCGGCACCTGCTGCGGCCGGGGCTGTCGACACTGCCCGTACGTGAGCTGAGACCGTTTCGAGTCAGGCGGCGGCGACGAAGACCCGAGAGGCGATCTCCCGGGGCAACCGGACGCTCTCGCCGGAGCGGTCGATCGACACGGCATCGCGTTCCTGCGCCACCGTCACCGTGGCACCCGGGTCGACGCCGGCCGCGTGCAGTTGACGGAGGACGTCGGCGTCGGTCTGTACGCTCTCGCAGATCCGACGTACGACGACGGTGCCGGTCAGCCCGGGGAAGGCCAGGTTGCGCTCGCCGTCGATCGGCTCGGGCTCGGCCTGGCCGGGCGAGCCCAGCTCGTCCAGCCCCGGGATCGGGTTGCCGTACGGCGACCGGGTCGGCCGGTTGAGCAGATCGTAGACCCGCTTCTCGACCGCGTCGCTCATCACGTGCTCCCAGCGGCAGGCCTCTTCGTGGGCCTCCTCGTAGGGCATCCCGATCACGTTGACCAGCAGCAGCTCGGCGAGCCGGTGTTTGCGCATCACCGAGACGGCGGCGCTGCGCCCCTGCTCGGTGAGGCTCAGGTGCCGGTCACCTTCGACGGTGAGCAGGCCGTCGCGTTCCATTCGGGCGACGGTCTGACTGACCGTGGGGCCGCTCTGGCGTAGGCGTTCGGCGATCCGGGCGCGCAACGGAGGCACGCCCTCCTCCTCAAGTTCGAGGATCGTACGCAAGTACATTTCGGTCGTATCGACCAGGTCGTGAGACTTCATGGTTTCAGCGGCCCTCCAGCCTTGATGGTAGCCTGCCGCACCGCGGACGTCTGTCGCCGAACCGTAGGAATGTCACTTATGGTGTTGACTGTGGGTCATGTCCGCTACTGAGGATCTTCTGGTCGAGGCCGAGCGGCTCGCCGCCGAACTCGCAGGAACCGACCCGCCCACCCTGCTCGATGTCCGCTGGCGCCTGGCCGGGGCACCCGGACGGGACGACTACCTGGCGGGACACCTGCCGGATGCCGTCTTCGTCGATCTGGACACCGCGCTGTGCGGCGCTCCCGGCCCGGCCGGACGGCACCCGCTGCCCGAACCGGCCGCGCTGGAGGCGGCGTTGCGGGCGGCCGGCGTGCGGGCCGGTCATCCCGTCGTGGTGTACGACGGAGGCGACGGCATGTCGGCGGCCCGGGCCTGGTGGACGCTGCGCTGGGTGGGGCATCGACCGGTCCGGCTGCTGCACGGCGGCTACCCGGCCTGGACGGCGGCCGGCCTGCCGGTCAGCACCGAGCAACCCGCTCCGGGGCCGGGCGACGTGACGGTCCGCCCGGGAGCCCTGCCGGTGCTGGACGCGGCGGATGCCGCCCGTCTGGCGGCCGGCGGCGGTGTCTTGATCGACGTGCGGGCCGCGCCCCGCTACCGGGGCGAGCACGAGCCCATCGATCCGGTTGCCGGCCACATCCCCGGCGCGGTGAATCTGCCCGCATCCGAGTACGTCGCCGAGGGACGCTTCCCGGCTGCGGAGGCGCTGCGGGACCGTTTCGCCACTGCCGGCGTGGCCGCCGAGGCGTCGGTCGGGGCGTACTGCGGCTCCGGTGTGACCGCTGCGCAGGCCGTGCTCGCGCTGCATCTGGCCGGCCGCACGGACGCCGCGCTCTACGTCGGCTCGTGGAGCAACTGGATCGTCGACCCGGTCCGACCGGTGGCCACCGACCCGCGGCCGGACCGGCCCACCGCCTGACCGGTGGCATCGGCGGTACGGCGGGTGCCGACCCGGTGCGGGGGCTGACCGGTGTGCCGGCTGACCAGCGTGCGGCCCGGCGGCCGGGCCGCCGACCCGCACCCGTGCGACCATGGGCAGATGTCCGACGACACGCTGGTGGTGTGGGACGAGTCGCTGCTCGCCTACGACCTCGGTGACCACCCGCTCGATCCGGTGCGGGTGGAGTTGACCATCGCCCTCGCTCGGGAACTGGGCATCCTGGAACGGGCCGGGGTGCGGCTGGTGCCGCCGGTGCCCGCCGACGACGACCTGCTCACCCGGGTGCACGACCCGCGCTACCTCGACGCGGTGCGGATCGCGCCACGCGATCCGCTCTTCGCCGGGTTCGGCCTGGGCACTTCGGACAATCCCGTCTTCGACGGGATGCACGAGTCCAGTGCGCTGGTCGCCGGGGCGAGCGTGATCGCAGCCGAGGCGGTGTGGCGGGGTACGGCCCGCCGGGCGGTCAACGTCGCCGGCGGTCTGCACCACGCCATGCCCGCCCGCGCCGCCGGGTTCTGTGTCTACAACGACCCGGCGGTGGCCATCGCCCGGCTGCTCGACCTGGGCGCCGAGCGCATCGCGTACGTCGACGTCGACGTGCACCACGGCGACGGGGTGCAGCAGATCTTCTGGGACGACCCACGGGTGCTGACGGTCAGCCTGCACGAGACCCCGCTCGCCCTGTTCCCCGGCACCGGCTTCCCCGACGAGACAGGTGGCCCGAACGCCGCCGGCACCGCGGTCAACATCCCGCTGCCACCCGGGGTCGAGGACGCCGGTTGGCAGCGCGCCTTCCACGCGGTCGTGCCGTCGGTGCTGCGGGCGTTCCGTCCACAACTGTTGTTCACCCAGTGCGGGGCGGACGCCCACCGCGTCGACCCCCTGGCCGACCTGCACCTGTCCGTCGACGGGCAGCGCGCCACCTACCTGGCGTTGCGGGCGCTCGCCGACGAGTTGTGCGACGGACGCTGGGTGGCCACCGGCGGTGGCGGGTACGCCCTGGTCGAGGTGGTGCCCCGGGCCTGGACGCATCTCCTGGCGGTGGCCACCGGCGCGCCGTTGGATCCGGCGACGCTGACCCCGCCGGCCTGGCGGGAACTGGCCATGGCCCGTCGGCCCGGCTTCGACGTACCGCTGCGGATGACCGACGACGTCGACCCGGGCTACGAGCCGTGGCAGCCGACCGGGGAGCCGAGCCCGGTGGACCGGGCGGTCGCGGCAACCCGGAAGGCGGTCTTCCCGCTGCTCGGCCTCGACCCGCACGATCCGCGTGACTGACTGAGCCGGCCGGGGAGGGCCGTCCGAGGTGACCACAGCCGAACACACCGTGGACGTGCTGCTCAGCGACGGCAGCACGGTCCAGTTGCGACCGATCGAACCGTCCGACGCGCCCGCGATCGTGGCGATGCACTCGCGGTTCTCCGAACGCACCCGATACCTGCGCTACTTCTCGCCGTACCCGCGGATCCCGGAGCGGGACCTGCGCCGATTCGTCAACGTCGACCACCGTGAGCGGGAGGCGTTCGTGGTCCTGGCCGGCGACCGGATCGTCGCCGTGGGCCGCTACGAACGGCTCGGCCCGGCCTCGCCCGACGCCGAGGTGGCCTTCGTGGTCGAGGACGCCTACCAGGGGCGGGGCATCGGATCGGTGCTGATGGAGCATCTCGCCGACGCCGCCCGCCGGGCCGGGATCGTCAACTTCGTGGCCGAGGTGCTCCCGACCAACGGGCAGATGCTGCGGGTCTTCGCCGACTTCGGGTACCAGATCCAGCGCCAGTTCGCCGACGGGGTGGTGCACCTCAATTTCCCGATCGCGCCCACCGAGACGACCCTGGAGGTGCAGCGCGGACGGGAGCACCGCACCGAGGCACGGTCCATCGCCCGGCTGCTCGCCCCACGTGGCGTCGCCGTCTACGGCGCCAGCGCCACCGGTCAGGGGGTGGGGGCGGCGGTGCTCGGGCACCTGCGCGACGGCGGGTTCACCGGCTCGGTGGTGCCGGTGCACCCGAGCGCCGCGCGGGTGGCCGGGCTGCCCGCGTACCCGTCGGCGGCCGATGCCGGGCTGCCGGTCGACCTGGCGGTGGTGG
>NZ_JBXUOW010000098.1:0-14056 GCF_057196645.1 Micromonospora sp. ATLC16 | reverse complement strand
GATTTTGTTGTCTTCACACACACATGATCATCAGGGCGGCTGCACCCATCTCACCCACCCCACCCACACCGTCCACCCTGGTCAGACGACCAATGGCGGCTGCCGTACTAGTAACCACTTCATTGAGATATCAGCCGCCATCCGAAGGCGTCATGACGAACCGCAACGGTCCGCAAAGCGCCGTCAAACCTGATCCTTGACGACAAGACGCCAACCGCTGTCAAGACTCGAAATCATACCGCCTATCTTAACTTTGGCAACGTGAGGCGAATCTATGAAATCAACAGGTCTCCCGTACCGCCACAACCCCACAATAATTAGGGTTCCTCCGCCTGCAAGAACCTCGCCCTCGGGGTCGAGGACGCGAACGATATCCCCAACCCTCACGAAGCCACTCAGACATCGCACGATAGCCACCGCGTCGGAGTCTGATAGATGCTCGACCCGCTCGACTTGCAGGACGCCGCTACCTGCCATGATTCGCCGCCGCCTGGACGAACGCCGTAATCTGATCAGCGGTCAACTTTGGCGTATTCTCCAATAATCCAGATAGGTCTTCTATGCCAATTCTCCTGGGAATTGAAATGCCCATGTCTGCCAGAATACTTCGAGCAGCGCTTGCCGGAATAGCGATATCCGCTCTAGCGGCGAAATCAAGCGGGGATATTTCGAGACCCACCTCAGCCTCAGCAGCAATATACCCGGGGTAGCGAGGCACACCAGCGACTGACCCGGGGTGTGCGATCTGCACTACTCCCGCACCGTAGTTCTCCGAGTGAGTAGCGAAGATGGCCGCAACTCCGGGATCAGTTGATGTAGGCGTAACACCAACCCGCTGGGTACCCGGACTTCCAGCATAATCGGGCGTCGTTCCTCGGAACAGCGGGCCGTCGCAGTTGTGCACCAGGACCGGCGTGTCGCCGGCGATCACATAGTACGTGTGCAGATCGGCGACGGTGAGGTCGCGCATGTTCTCGGCGCCGACGTAGTTGCGTACCTCGGCGACGGTGGCGCTCGACGTACCGATCGGCAGCAGCGCCGCACCGACGGCCAGCGCACCAGCCAGCACCCACTTCCGCGCTGTTTTTTCCCAGAATGGATGGTTTTGGGTCGTCTTGAGGGTTGCCGTGCTCGTCGTTCCCGTCGCAGTTGCCCGGGTGGTCACCTTGACGTCGGCCAGTTCCTTGTCCCGGTTGAGGTGCAGGGCGATGACCGGTTTGGCTTCCGTCCGGCCGGTCTTCGGGTCGGTCGCGGTGACCTTGTCGCCGATGTTGACGTCGCGGATCTGTCGCGTACTGCCGTCTGCCATCAGCACTCGCGTGACAGGGGCGAAGCTGTGGCAGGCCGTTGCCTTGGCGAAGCCGCCGGCCATCGCGCCGATGCCTGCGGCGAGCGCCACCTGGGACAGGTTGACACGGCCGGTAGTGGCGAGTTGGGTCAGGGCGTCGGCGGTGCCACCACCGAGTCCGCCGGTAAGGGCACGGCCGCCGAGTGAGCCCGCGAAGCTGCCCAGCTTGCTGGCCGCGGCGGAGGCGAGCCGGCCGCCGAGGATGCCGCCCATTCCGCCGACCGCGCCGCCTAGTGCGCCGAGGGCAGATGACTTGAGCAGGTCCAGCCCTCGCTCGCCTTGCATCGCGCCGGAGACGAAGGCACCCGCCGCGCCAGCGAGCGCGCCACAGGCAATCGCGCCGACGCCCGTCCAGCCGATCAGCGCCCCACAGCCGAGGCCGACGGCCGCACCGACGACGAAGCCGGCTATCTGCGCCTTGTGTTCCTGTACCCACTTCTCGGTCGCCTTGTACGCGTCAGCCACCGCGTTGACGGTTTTTGCGACGAGCTTGTTGCTCATCACCTTGGTGACCATGTTCTTGCCGGCCTGTTTGATGTTGCTGGCCAGCTGTTTGGCCTTGCGTTTGGCCTCGGCTGCCTTCTCCGCAGCCCACTTCCGGCCCTGGTCGATCTTCTTCTCGGTCCAGTTCCGGGCGCTGTCGTAGGTCTTCTTGGTCCAGGTACGGGCGGCGCTGTAGGTGTCCTTAACCCACTTCTTCGCTGCGTTCCATTGCTGGGAGGCCCAGTTCTTGGTGGAGTTCCAGGCCGAGGAAACCGCGCTGGTGGTGGACCTCCAGGCCGAAGAAATCGTGCTCGTCGTCGAGTTCCACGCCTTGCTGACACTGGACGTCACCGATTTGAGGGCGTTGCCCCAGTTCGGCCAGTGGCCGGTCGGGTCCGTGACGGTGAGTGGGTTGGCGTCGGCGTAGACAAAGCGATTCGCGGTGATCGAGGTCGGCGTTGCCGAGAGCGCGACCGAGTCCCGGATGTCGAACTGGCCGGTTTCCGGGTTGTACCAGCGGGCCCACATGTTGACCCGACCCGTCGCAGCGTCCGTCCACTCGGACTGGTAGCCGAGATTGCCCAGCATCCCGGTACCGGACAGCCGGTTGCCGAGCGGGTCGTAGGCGGTCGAGCTGCTCAATGTTTCACCGGTTCCAGTGAACTGGGCGACCACGTCGGTGTGCTGGTCGGTCCAGACGTACCGGTTCTCCCCCGCGGCTTGGATGCCGATTAGGTCGTCGGTTGAGTCGCGGACGTAGAGGGCTGTCCCATCTGCGGCGAGGGTGTTGCCGACGCCGGTGTACTGGAAGCCGTCACGCACGAGCCGGCCCAGGCCGTCGTAGTCGTAGGTCTGTTCGCTGCCGCCGGGGGTGCTCTGCGACCGGACCTGCCCGAATGCATCGGTGATGGTGCTCGCCACGCCCGCCGCCGTGGTGGTCGTCGCCAGGGTGCCACGGGGGGTGTACTGATAGGTGGTGCTGTTGCTCGCGCTGGTGAGCTGGTTGCGCTGGTCGTAGGTGAAGGTCACCGAGCCCGCCTGAACCCGGTTGCCCGACTTGTCGTATGCGTAGACCACTGGAGTTGAGCCGTTGTCCCAGCTGGTTAGGCGGTTCGCCAGGTCGTAGGTGTAGGTGTTGGTGGTGGCGCCGGCGAAGCCGGTGGTCGTCTTGGACGTCGCGTTGTCGTTCGCGTCGTAGCCGTAGCGGATGGACGCGATGGTGGTTCCGGTCGGCGTCGTCAGGACGTCGTCGGTCAATCGGTGGAGGTCGTCGTAGGAGAACGTGCGCTCGTTGCCGCCCGCGCCGTACCCGATCGTCTCGACCTGGGAGACGGCGTTGTAGGTGTAGCTGAGCGCGACGCCGGCCGTGGGGTTGGCGACGGTCGCCGGTCGACCCGCGGTGTCGTATTCGAAGGTGGTGACGCCGGCGGCGTCGGTACGCGTGGTCATCCTCCGGTCTCCGGACCAGGTGAATGACGAGTTGCCGGACGGCCCGTCGGTGGAGAGCAGTAGACCCCGGTCGTCGTAGGTGAATGTGTTCGTGCCGGTCGTTCCGCTGGCTGAGGTGAGCCGGCCGGCGGTGTCGTAATCGAACTCTCGGTCCGGGCTGGCCACATCGGCGCCCGCACCGACCTGCTGGGTCAAGCGGCCCACGTCGTCGTAGCTGTTGGTGATGTCGACGTCGCCGGGGGCGTGTTGCGTTGCGGCTCGGCCGGTGATGTCGTAGCTGACGGTGAAGGTGCGGTCCGCTTCGGTGGGAGTCGTGGCCGTGGCGGGTTCGATACGCGACTCTGGCAGGTTCCACGAGTTGTACGTGGTGATGAACCGGTTACCCCTGCCGTCCGTGGTTCGGGTCTGGTTTCCGGCCGCGTCGTAGCCGAACGCCGTAGTGATGGCGTCGCTCGGCGAGATGGGTTCCACCTGTGCGATCAGCCGGCCCGCTTCGTCGTACGTGAACTGCTTGTCGGCCTCGCGGGCGTCGGTGAACAGCGTCAGCCGCCCGCCCCGGTCGTAGTGCCTCTTATCGGCACGCAGGAAAGTGCCGTCGGCCGCGTACGACTTGGTGTCCGCCACCTGGCTCGCCATGTCGTAGCTGGTGGTGACATACGTGCCGTCCGGTGCCGTTGTCCGGGCTGGACGGCCGAGGCCGTCGAAGGTGTACCGGGTCACTTTCCCGGCCCCGTCCGTGCTGGTGACCGCCTGACCTGCGGCATTGTAGGTGGCCGCGGTGATCACGCCGGCGGGCGAGGTCTGCGAGGCGAGCCATCCACCTGCGCCGTAGGCGTACATGGTGGTGTTCGCCGATGACGTCTGCCGCACCACCTCTGTGGAGGTAAGGGGACGTCCCAGGTAGTCGTAGGTGGCCTCGGTGCGGGCCCCGGTCGGGTCCGTGACCGACAACCGGTCACCGGCGAGGCTGTACGTGTACCGGGTCACGCCACCGTCGGGAGCCGTCGCGGAGGTGAGCTGGCCCAACTGGTCGTAGTCGTAGCTGGTGCTCTTGTCTCGCGCGTCGGTCTGCGAGGCCAACTGGCCGAGGGCGTCGTAGCCACGGCGGGTGATCGGTTCGATCGGGGTGCTCGACCCGGGCGGGGTGTAGGCGGGCAGCCGGGTCGCCACTACCCGGCCCGCGGCGTCGTACTCCTGCACGGTGACGTTGCCGTTCGGGTCCTTCGTCTCGACGACCGCGCCGAAGGTGTCGTAGCCGACGTAGGAAATGGGCCGGGTGGTGGTTGGCGCCCCTCCCCCGTTCTCCGTGGCGACTGCCGGGCCGATCGTCACGACTGGCCTTCCGGCCTCATCATGCTGCAGATCGGTGGTCGCGCCGCTGGGGTCCGTCACGGCCCGGACCAAACCGCCGTTGTCCACGTCGTAACTGGTCCGCTGGACGGACACGTCCGATTCCGGGCCGGTGCCTGCGGTCACCTTCGCGATGTCGCTGGCGGAAAGGGGGCGCTGGTAGATCTGAACGTCGTCGATCTTGCCAGCCCAATGGTCGACCGGATCGGTGTGCCTGGTGCCGGCGCCGATCCGGAACGGCTTCCGGGAGGTGAACGTCTGGGCCCCGGTACGGGTGTCCTCGAGGACACCGTTGACGTAGAGCCGGGACGTTCCGGTCGCCGCGTCGTAGGTGCCGGCGAGGTGAGTCCAGGTCCCCACGGACGGGACAGTCGTGGCCGTCGCGTCGGCCGTCGCAACCTCGGCGACGTCGGTGGCGCGCAGCGCGAACTTCCACCGGCCGGCGTCGAGCCGGAGGTCGAAGGCGTCCACTGCCGAGCCGCCGCCGGAGAGAATCGTGTGGCGACCTGAGACATCGCTCGGCGAAACCCAGGCGGTCACGGTGAAGCTGCGTGCCGCGTCGACCATCGGAGAACGCACGGCCAGGCTGCTCGCTCCGGCGAGATCGGCGGCGCCCCCGCGGTCGGCGGCCCAGGTGACCGGACCGAATGCCGACAGTGGGCTGTTACCTGCGGAGTCCGCGGTACGGCTCGCGTCCGTCGTGCCGTCGAACGTCCAGCGGCCCACCGGTGATTCGCCTAGGTAGACGATTTCGGAGAGGGGGCGGCCCAGCGGGTCGTGGGTGGTCTGGTATCTCGCCCAGCCGGCGTCGTCCGTCCAGTGGTACCGCCCGGCGACCTGGTCGTCCGGCGAGTATTCGTAGTCGGTGTACCGCTTGAGGCCGTTCGGGTCGAGAAGGCTACGGGTCACCCGGTTCGCCGCGTCGACCGTGTTGACGACCGTGGTGGCTCCGTCGTTGGTGGTCATGGTGACCGGGTTGCCGGCCCCGTCGTACTCCGTGCGCTCCACCACGAAGGTGTTGCCGGTGCTCGGGTCCTTCCGGCTGATGGAGGCGGTCAGTCCATTGTCTGTGTAGGTGTAGAGGGTCTGCCAGCCCATGGCGTCGGTTTCGGACGCCAACCGCCCCGCCGGGTCGTATTGCTTGGATGAGAGCACGAGGTCCCGGGCGGGTGACGGGTTGTCCGGGTCGCCGACCCAGCCCACCAGGGTCGTGCTCAACTGCTGACCGTTGGCGTCGTAGGCGGTGACGATTTCACCGCCGTCCGGTCCGATTTCCCTGACCGGCCGACCGTACTGGTCGTACTCCATCCGGGTGGTCTTGTCGCCTGTATCGGTTGCGGTTTCCTGCTGGCCGTATGCGTTGTAGGTGGCCGACTCGGTGCGGGACGCGTCGCCGCCGGTGGTGTCGCTGACTGTCTCGGAGAGGATGTTGCCGTCGTCGTCGTACGTCGTTGTGGTCACTGCGGTGTGCACCGCGCCGCTGACCCGGTTGGTGACGGGCGGATCGGTACGCGCGGTAAGACGGCTGAGCCCGTCGTAGCTGTAGGTGGTGACCAACCCGGCGGGGAAGGATTCCGTGATCTCCTTCTTGTTGGTGGCTCGGCCGATGCCGTCGTAGGTGTAGACGGTCGCTTTCCCTGCGGCGTCAACCTGGCGGGCGACATCGCCGTTCGGGTAGTAGACGACTTGCTGGCGGGCACCCCCGGGGGTGGTGGCGGTCGCGGGCAGGCCGGCGGGTGCGACACCGCCTCCCTCGGCGGCGATCGTGCCGTCGGTGTACGTCGTCGTGGTGACTCGGCCGAGCGGGTCGGTCACCGTCGTCCGGTGACCCTGCAGGTCGTAGCCAAAGGTGGTGAGGAAGCGGTTGTCCGTCACCGAGGACGAACGGCCGTCGCGGACCGTCAATAGCGCGTCATTACGGGGATCCGGCCGGCCTGCGCCCAACTTCTCGTGCGTGCCTGTCGCCCAACCGCCGGTTCCGTTACCGCGCAGGACGTAGAGGTCCCGGTCGGTGCTACCCCGGCGGATCACGTCCGCCTTGCCGTCGCCGGTGTAGTCACCGGACGAAACCACGGCGTCGAAGCCACCCCATCCGGCGCTGACCAGCACGGACGTACCGTTGACCCAACCGCCGGTGCCGTTGCCTCGAACGATGTACAGGTTCTTATCGCTGGACCTGCGGTAGAGCACGTCCGGCTTGCTGTCGCCGTCGAAGTCGCCGGGTGAGAAGAGCATCTCGGCGAGGCTCCAACCGCTGCCCACCTGGATCGGTGTTCCGGTGAGCCAGCCGCCGGCACCGTTGCCCTTGACCAGGAACAGGTTGTTGTCGGTGGACCTGCGAAACAGGATGTCGGCCTTGCCGTCGCCGTCGAAGTCCCCCGGGGAGAACACCATCTGCGCCGTCGCGCCGAAGTTCGAGGTGATCACCTGCGAGTGGATAGACTTCCACCAGCCCTTGCCATCGCCGCGCAACAGGTGGAAGTTCGCCTCTCCGGGCCGGTGGAAGATGACGTCCGGATTCCCGTCCCCGTCGAAATCGCCGGGTGACAGTACTTGGTCGACGTTGCTCCACCGCGATCCGATCTTCACCGGCACGCTGGTCAACCAGCCGCCCTCGCCGTTGCCCCGCATCAGGTAGAGATTCGAGTCGGTGTCGTTGCGGTAGATCACGTCCCGCTTGCCGTCACCGTCGAAGTCACCTGGGGAGAAGATCAGCGAGGTGTTGTTCCACATCGCTGGCGTCGTCGAGTTGACGAAGTAGCTGTAGTAGACCGTCGAGCACCGATTGGCGGAGCGGTCCTGGCAGGTGGTGGAGGACACGACGTTGCCCCGAGGGTCGTGCTCGGTCGTACTGACATTGCCATTCGGATCGGCGACGGTCCGAAGGAAGCCGTTGACGTCGTAGCCGTAGCGGGTCGCACGGCCGAGCGCGTCGGTTTCCTCAATCTTGCGGTCGGCCAGGTCGTGGACGTAGCGGAGTTGCTCGTTCCCTGGGTCCGTGACGGGATACGTCTTGACTAGTGTTCCGGAGGACTTCGACCGGGAGGCGAACTGGGTGAGGGCGTCCGCTGCGGTCAGCTGGGACCGGTAGTAGGAGACCTCGGCGATTTCGCCCTTGAAGTAGCCGCGGGTGTTGGTGGGTGCCGCAGCCCATCCCGAGGCCTGCCCAGCCCCGACGTACGCCTTCGTCGCCCCGTACGTCGTCAGGTCACCGTTGAGGGTGTCGACCAGTGCGCCATCGAGGTAAAGCGCCTGGCTGTTACCGCCGCCGCTGATCATGGCGTGGTGCCACTTGCCGTCGTTGACCAGAGCCGTCGAGGCGATCGGTGAGCCACCGGTGTTCCAGAACTTCCCGTGTAGCTTGCCGTCGGTGCCGACGTACAGGTTGGGTGTCCAGCCACCGCTCTGCGAATCGGGCCCATCGACGGCGTTGACCTGGGAGCCGAAGAGCACACCACCGGCGGTATGCCCGACGGGCGTCTTGAACCAGAGTGCGATCGACTGCGGCCCGGCCCCGGGGACGTTCTCGGCCGGGAGGTCCACGAACGAGGACGTGCCGTTGAAGGTCGCGACGGCGGTGTTGTCGTCCGGCCTCGCCGGATCGTCGAACGGGCCGCCGGGGGTGCCCAGCGTCACCGAGTTGTAGCGGGCGACGCCACCGTTCACCTCGTTCACGGCCTGCGTGGTACCGCTCTCGGCGAACCGCCAGTAGTCGGACGGGTTGGCGCCGAGCACGGCGCCCGCGTGCACCCGGTACGACCCGGCCACGCTGCCGGCACCGAGCTTCCAGACCCCGCCGTTCTCGTCGGTGGCCTGCGTGACCCGGCCGTTGGTCGGGTCGTAGGCCACGGTGGCCTCGACGTTTCCGGAGGGGCGGACGATTGACTCGACCGGCCGGGCGGTCCAATTCGCCTGCTCTAGGTCGTTGACCTCGAAGCGGGTCAGCGCACGGTCGAAGAGGGCGACCTCGGCGATGCTGCCTGGGAAGTACCCCTTGCTATTGGTCGGTCGTGCCGGCCAACCGTTCGTCTCTCCCGCTCCCACGTAGACGAACTTGGCCGGATTCGGTTGCGGAAGCAGGGGTTTGCTGATCGTGCCCTGTGGGAACCCGTCCAGGTAGAGCGTCTGGCTGCTCTTCTCGCCGACGAGGACGGCGTTATGCCACCGTCCGTCGTTCACGGCAATCTCGGAGGTGATCGGCTCGACCGCTCCGGTCCAGAACTCGCCCCGCAGCTTTCCGTCGGTGCCGACATAAAGGGCGGGGGTGTAGTTGCTGGTTGGCGCCGAGCTGAGGGCCGCTGTCTGGTAGGCGAAGAGCGTGCCGCCGGCGGTCGACCCGCTGGCCATCTTGAACCACAGGCTGACCGACTTGTAGCCCGCCGGATCCACGTCCTTGACCGGCAGGCTGACGTGGGACGAGGTTCCGTTGAAGCCGGCGGCGGTCGCGGTCGAGCCGGGCAGCGCGCCGGGCTGAGCCAGCGTGACTCCGCTGTACGTGCCGTTCTCGGCGCCGGCGGCGGCCAGCACGCCATTGACGGCGGCGGTGCCGGAGGCCTCGCCCAGGCGCCAGTAGGCCCGTGGACGTGCGTCGAGCAGGGCGCTGGGATAGCGGTTGTTCGTCGCGTAGGTGTACGTCGTGCATTTCATCGTGGACGTGGGTGGACAAACCTTGCTCAGCGGCCCGTTGGCCTCGTACGAGTAGTTCCAAACGAGGGCCGAGCCGGAATCACCGGGAATCACCGGATCGGTGGTGACCGAGGTGACCTTGGTCCAGACGCCCGTCGTCGTCCACCTCAGGTGCAGCGCCCGACCGTTGGAGGCGGTGATGGTAGTGGCACGGCCGACGACGGAGTCGAAGGTGTAGTGGAAGGTCAGTGTGCGGCCGCTGCTGTCGGTGATCGCGCTGATGTCGTAGCGGCCGGGGACGGTGACGCCGGCCCGGAAGGTGTAGGTGGTGCCGTCCTTGTCGACAAGCTCGTATCCGCCGTTCGGCAGTTTGGTCAAGGTGGCGAACCGCCCTGGTGGGGCAGCGAACGAACCGTCAGCGTTGCGACCGAAGGAGATCTGCTGGCCGTTGGGGTAGGTGACGAGCACATGAGGCGGTGTTCCCGTGATTGAGGACCAAGGGTCGACGACGTGCATGTCGAGCACGCTGGACCAGCCCTCGCCGAACGCCGTCGTCCGATCCGCAGCGAGGCTGTTGTAAGAGCGGACGATCGACAGCGGTGGCCCTGGAGCAGGGATCGTCGCGTCGGTGACGGAGAACGAGTAGTTCCCGGCGACCGGATCGAACCGTTGCTCACCGTTGTCGGACAGTCCTGCGGTCACGAGTGGTTGTCGTACCGCAGTGCTGAACGAATGCAGCTGTTGTGATGTGCTCGCGAGGTTGCCGTCGTTGACGATGACGGTCCAGGTGTAACTCTCGCCCCACTTGAGCTTGCCGGCCGGCACAGCCCAACTGATGTAGGGCTGCCAACCCGACTCGGCGATCTTGGTAGCCGTGCGGTCGTAGACGAGGAAATTCATCTTTAGGGCGGAAGGGAAGGCGTCCGGGTCCGTGACGTTCGCCAGCAGCTCAGGGGTGAGTGTGCCGACTTCCTGGCCGTGGGGCGGATACTGGGAGTTCACCTGGGGCGCGACGTTGTCGGTGTAGGTGAGTTCGAGGTAGGGCGTGAAGACTGGATTGGGTCCGTTGCGTGAGGTGAACCGCTTGAACTGCGGGCTGTTGGTCTGGCTGGTGTTCAGCGCCAGGCCGTAGTTGGTGCCCCCGTTGGCCCAGCTCTGGAACGTCGACACCGGCAGGCTCACAGTGATCCAGTCGCCCACCGAACGGTCCGCGCCCGTGTTGCCGCACGCCTTCGCCGAGTGGGGAGATGCCCGCGCCAGGATGGTGCCCAACCCAGGACCGGCGTACGGGATGCCGCCATAACGGGCGGTCGAGGCAGACCAACTGGTGGTGAGCGTCTGCACCCAGAATTCCTGGGCAGTGCAGTTGTACTGCCAGGTCAGATAGAGCTTCAGCTTGACCGAGCTGAGGTTTTTGTAGCTGAACGTCGACCCGAAGTTGGAGAACGCCAGCATCGAGATGGACCGGTTCGTCCCGCCGTTCCAGGTGCCGACCGCGAGATTGTCCGCGCCCGAATGGTTGATGTCGTTGCCGTACTGCACGTAGGTGTCGCCAGTGGTGTCGTATCCATTGGTGACTGATGGATCCACCGTGACCGGGAAGACCCGGGCGGGGTCGCGGAGCCAGCCGGCGTCGGCCGTCATCCGCAGCGCGGACTCGCCGTCAACCTTAATGAGCTCGTACGACACTGCCCGCGAGCTGGTGAACTCGCCGGACCCGGGCTCCATGTGTGAGTCTTGCATCCAACCCGCCGGGATCTGCCCGAGGATCTTCCCCGACTCATCCCGCAGGGACACCGAACCGTCGTCTTCCATGGCCGGCGTGACCCCGTCGAGTTCGAGAGGAAACACCCAGGAGTTGGCCGCGTCGGGCGAATGGAGGATCAGCTCTTCCTTGAATCCCCGCGCGTTGACGGTCAGCCGCAGGTCGGTCTCCGGCAGCACCTGCCGGTACAGGGCAGACGAGTCGGACAGGACGGCGGCCACCGATGCGGCACCCTCCAGCCCATACGAGAGGGAGCGTCCCTTTCCCAGTCGCAGCGTGGCGAGACGTGCCTGGTCGGCAGTGGGTGCGAAGTCGACACCGAGCGGGCTGGCCCGCTGCCGAAGGCGGCCCCCGGACTTGACCAGCGTCCGGTCGATCGGTTGCCAGGCCCCGTCGGCACCACGGTAGTTGATCGGCAGCTCATGGACCTTGCGGGTGACCGACCCGTCCGGGTTCTCGTACAAGTCGGCGGTGGCTTCGGCCCCACCGGCCACCCGTCGGCTTCTGCTCTCGTCGAATCCAGTCCGCCCCTGGATCGGTGGCGTGGTGGCTCGGCTGACCTGCGGCTCCCGGTACTCCGCCTCCGGCGCGGCATCGGGGCTCCGCCCCGAACGCTGGCCGTTTCCGCCGTTAGCGGTGGTCTGGGCGGTGGAGGCGTAGTGGTCGCGGTCGGCCGCGCCGCCGGCCGCGCGTTGTTGCGGGCTGTCCGGCGCGGGGGCGGACCAGGCGACACGCGCCGGCAACCACGACCACAGCCAGGACAGCGGTAAGTCGCCGTCCCGCGGCACCGCACCCGGTGGGACCGCGACCAGGAGAGCCATGACGAGCGCCATAAGCGTGGCCAGCCGTCGGCGGTGCAACCGCTCGCGACGCCTGGCGCTCCGGCATCGATGTAGGTTCGCAGACACGCTACGTGGCACCACGAGCCTCCCCCGCTTGATACTGCTGTGGTGAAAGGCATCCTTGCGTGCCCATCTATCGATGTGCCATGCCTGAAGGGTCGGGGAAAGCTGACTGGATAGCGGCACACGCGGTCGCCGGTGCTCTGCTATGCGCCCGTAGCGGGAACCCGCTAGCCAGCTGAGTCCCGGATCGCTTGCTGCACTCCGTTACGAATGGCATCGGATGAGCCGGTGACCCACACGAGGTTCTGAGGAGTGCCGTCCACCCGGTTACCCACAGCCAGGAAACGCTGGTTGGGAAAACGACCCGCAGCAGCCACAGCGGCGGCCGACGGCGCCTCGCCCACGAGGATCACCAGGTCGCACTGCGACTGTGTCAAGCCGGCGACGAAGGCGGCGGCGTTGTCGGCGGTCTGCGGCCCGACCACCGATAGATGCTGCACCTTCGTCAGAGTCGTGACTGATGTTTCCTGCATGCCGGCCCAGACAGGAGCGGCGACCACACCTGAAATGCCCTGGTCGTCTGTCAACAGACAGCTCGTGAAGGCACGATACTGACGAGACCTTGGCTCCGGTTCCGAGTCCCGGGCCAGCCACACCACGGCCCCGCCGAGGACAGTTAATCCGACCAATGCCCCAATCCACAGGCGCCACTGGCGACGACTCATCTCAGCCCTCCATATTCGGTGACCCGGCCGGCGCGACCATTCAGAGGTCACAATGCGCCGCGCCGGGCATCGTAGGACAGAACCTCGACCAACATCCACGTAAAGCCTGTGGGCCTGACCCGGTTCGACGGACATCCCAGCTCAGAGGGGCTTTGTGCTCCTCAGGAGGATGTTCATCATGGAAGGCATGGGCAAGAAACCACGCCGGCCGCGTCGGGCGTTCACGCCGGAGTTCAAGGCGGAGATCGTCGAGGTGTGCCGGCGGGGTGACCGATCAGTGGCGCAGGTCGCGAGGGACTTCGACCTGACCGAGACCGCGGTACGTGAGTGGGTCAAGCAGGCCGACATCGACGTCGGCACCCGGTCGGATGGGTTGACCAGTGACGAGCGGGACGAGCTGGCGCGGCTGCGGCGGGAGAACCGCCGGCTGCGGAAGGACGTCGACATCCTCAAACGGGCCACGGCTTTCTTCGCGAAGGAGACCCGGTGAACGTGTACCCGTTCATCGAGGCGGAGAAGGCACGGCCCGACGGGAACGTGAAGCGTTCCTGTGAGCTGTTGGAGGTCTCCCGGTCCGCCTACTACCAACACCGCACCGGCCCGTCGCGGCGGGAGCGTGACGACGCCGACCTGACCGACCGGATCACCGATATCCACGCCGTCTCGGCCGGCACCTACGGCAGGGCTATTGCGTAGTCGGTTTTCGCCTGGTCATGGTCGGGTTGCTGGTGGTCACGGCGTCGATGAGGTCGTGTGGGCGGTGGTTGGCGCGTCGGGTGGCTGCGGCGATGTTGGTGGCACCGTTGGTGCGGTGGTAGCCGATCGAGGTGTTACGGAGTGTGGCGAAGACGGCGGGGCCGTTGCCGGTCCGGGCTTGGTGGGCGTCTTCACGTAGCGTCACGTCTCTGATGTAGTGCACGCGGTTCTCGATGTGCCATTCCGCGCGTGCCCATGAGCTGAGGTCGGCGGGTTGGGCCTGTCCGGCGGGCAGGGACACGGTCAGGTACGCCATCTCCCGGGTGGTCTTTCCTTTGATCGTGCGGGTCCGGGTGATCCGTACCGCTTGCTGCGCGTGAGGGAAACCCAGTCCGCCGGGGAGGGTCACGGTGACGGCTTTGACGGTGCGGGTCTCGGTACGGCCGTGGCCGGTCTCGCGGGTCTGGTCCCCGACCGGGATCTGCGCCCAGGGCAGGGCTTTGAGCTGGGCGTGCAGGGTCGGTGTGGAGTAAGCCGCGCGGCGCGGTACTCCCGGCGGCTGTCTGGTCCAGCCGATGAAGCGGCGGTGCAGCGGACCGGCCGGTGCCCAGGGCATGTCCTCGGCGGCCTGCACGAGATAGCCACCGAGGTAGAGCGTCAGCGACACTGGCGCGTCGGCGTACTCCGCACGTAGCTCCCGCCGCCGGGTCGGACACGGCCACGGCAGGTCGCAACCGCCGCAGCTCCAGATCGGCAGCACCGGCCCATG
>NZ_JBXUOW010000097.1:0-15136 GCF_057196645.1 Micromonospora sp. ATLC16 | reverse complement strand
CGGGTTGGCCCGGGGTGCCGGGGGGCGCCCGAGGCGTGGGGGGGTGGGCGGGCCCGCCAAACCCCCGCCCCCCCACACCCGTTGGTCGGGATCGGACGGTCAGCCGAAGCGGACCGAGGCGACGGCCTTGTCGAAGCCGATGGTGCCGAGGTCGGCCACGTCACCGTTGATGGTCTGCACCCGGCCGGTGCAGTTGGGGCCTGCCCAGATCTTCAGCGAGCCGGGGGCGGCGACGGAGGAGGACTCGCGCGGGCGGGGAAGGTTCTGGCACCCGCTGCCGGACACGCCCTGGGACGCGCCGTTGTCGCTGAAGTTGGCCTCGTCGAAGAAGACGGCGCTGGTGGCGGGCGGTGCGGTCGCCTCGCCGGTGTCGGTGTCGTCCTGACCACCCTGCGGCGCGCCGGCCTTGCCGCCGGTCGGGGTCACACCGAACCACGTATCCCCGACGCCCTGGCCCAGGGTGTCGCCCCGCTTGGTGTCCTTGGCGAACCGGTACACCGGCCAGCCGCCGATGGTGACCTGGAGGGTGCCGTCGGCGCGCTTGACCGTGCCGACCGCGGACTTCTTGACCCCCGCGATGAAGATCTTGCCGCGCGGCGCGACAGTGACCGGCGGCCAGGTCTGCGCGCACTCGCCGTCGCAGGTCGCGGTGGGCGGGTTGTTGCTGTCCTTGTCGAAGCGGTAGAGCGTCAGCCCCGCACCGTTGACGACCACGGGGTCGAGGTCGCCGGCCTTGCTGGCGGTCAACTGGACCCACCGCTGCGACGACTGAAGGGCCGCCCCGGACGCGACGCCGCCGTTCGGCACCGCCCAGTCACCGGTGTTGGCCTCCGACTTGTTCGACTTGGCGGTGCCCGAGAGCAGCGCGAGGTCGCCGCCCGCCGCACCGTCCGTGGGCGCGGTGGCCTCGCCGCCGGCCGGGTCGGACGCCCGCGCCGGAGCGGGTGCCTCCGCTTGCGAACCGCAGGCGGTCAACGCGACCGCGCTGGCGGTCATCAGGGCAACGAATGGCACTGCGTACTTGCGCATCATCTCGGGGTCTCCAGTCCTATCCCGGCTGCCGCACGTCCGGCAGCCGTTCGGCATCCACACGGACCCCGCCTGGAATCGGTTCAGGGAGCCTGCGATACGTGCGTTACACCTCAGCTGTTCGTGAACAACGGGATCATCCTGGCGAAGGCGGACATGCGGTCCTCGATCAGCCCGTTTCCTGCTGGCGCTGTCCGCTGGCGGCCAGCAGGCCGAGGCCATCGCGCTGTACCAGAGCGTCCGTCGCCGGCTCGCCGACGAACTGGTCGGGACCGGTCTGATCGTCGAGTCTGCCTCCGGGCGGCCACCGCGGCCGGTGACGACATCGGCCGCGCCCAGATGCTGCGGAGCCTGGCCGGCGCGGAGCACGCCCTGGGGGACGACGCCGCCGCGCGTCGTCGACTGCCTCGACAGTGGACGGACCTGCCGGGGCTGACCCGGCCACGGGCCGGGCACGCCTCACTGCGGGCGGCCGACCTCGAACCGGCCGTCGGGGGACACCACGGTCACGATGACGGCCTTCGGCACACCGGCAACCTGGACGGAGCAGGAGAAGCGGCTGCCCACCGTCACCGACTGGCCCGGCGGGCAGGCCACCAGGTCCGCGTCGAGCTGGTAGTCGTCGCGCAGCACCGACAGCACCCCCTGCTGCACCGCCGCCGTGTCGAACACCTTCTTCACGAAGAAGCCCGGCCAGAGCAGTCCGAGGACCGCCACCAGCGCCACCACGGCCACCACCGGGGCGACGATGGCGATCAGGAGCCTGCGGGAGAGGCGCCGCCGACGCTCGACGGGCGGGTGCGATCCGGTGGAGTCGGGCCCCCGCTGCGCCGGTGGTGCCGGCGTCCACCGGGGGGCGGGAGTCGGGGAGCCGTCGGCTCCCGCGTACGGGGTGGTCATCGTCGTCTCCTCGGGGTCAGCCGGCGGCGGTGGTGGGCGTACCGCCCAGCGGCCGGGTGCGCTCGCCGGTCGGGCTGATCGCGAACCAGGTGCCGCCGACGCCCTGACCGTTGAGTTCGCCCGGCTCGGTGTCCTTGGCGAAGAGGTAGACCGGCCAGCCGTCGATGGTCACCTGGCAGGTGCCGTCGGCCCGCTCCACGTATCCGACGAGCTTCGGGTTGATCCCGCTCGGGTAGATCTGCCCCGGCGACTTGACGAGCAGCGGGGGCCACGTTGCGGAGCAGTCGCCGTTGCAGTTCGACTTCGACGGCTTGGCCCGGTCCTTGTCGAACCGGTACAGCGTCCGACCCTGCCCGTCGGCGACGTAGGTGCCGATCGCGGTGGACGCGGTCCCGTTGAGCTGGATGACGGTGCTGCCCCGCCCGGTGTCCGGCGCGGGCGTCAGCTCGACGTCGGACGGGCCACTGTAGATCCGTACCCGGCCCTGGGTCTTCGCCACCGTCGGCGCGGCCACCGGCGTCGCCTCCTCCTCGATCACCTCCGGTAGGGTGCCGGCGTCGGCTGTCGGACTCGGCGTCGGCTGCGCGGCCGTCGGCGCGGACGCCGTGGCCGGCGTGGCCGGCCCGGTCACCTCGTCGCCGCATGCGGCCAGGGCCGCCAGGCTGGCCAGTGCGATCGCGCTCAGCGCGAGCCGGCTCTGCACAAGCATCTCTGCTCCACCTCGTGGTCGGGGAGGACCGCGCCCATCCGCGCGGTCCGGGATCCACACGGCTTCCTCGGCGATGCGGTTCACCGGCGCGGCCGTCGGAGGTGCCCGTCACCACGGCGCATCTCGTGGTGAACCGTTTCCGGCAACCGTCCGTGTGGGTGGCGGCGACGGCGGAAGGCAGCCCAGGAGAGGCCACCCCCGGAGCCGGCAGGACCGACGACACGAAGGAGCGGAACGTGGCCACCTACCACATCGTCAGCGAGGACATGCAGGAGTCCGCGACCTGGCTGAAGCAGAACATGCAGACGCTGCTGGACGGGATGAACCAGGCCAAGAGCAAGATCGACACCCTGATCCAGGGTGGCTACAACACCCCCGCCGCCCAGCAGAAGTTCGGCCCGTACTTCGACGAGTACAAGGGCAGCGTCGACCAGACCCTGAACGGCATGGAGGGCATCAGCCAGTACCTCTCGCAGGTCAGCGATGCCTTCTCGGAGACGGACAACCAGACCGGGGCCAGCCTCGGTCGCTGAACGACCGGACCGGCCCGGGGGGGGGGGGGGGGGGGGGGGGGGCCCCCGGCCCGCCCCCCCCCCCCCGCCCCCCCCCCCCCCCCCCCCCCCCCCCCCCCCCCCCCCCCCCCCCCCCCCCCCCCCCCCCGCCCGTCTTTCCCCCACGGACCACCGACCAGGAGACCCTCGTGCGCCTGCAACTCACCGTTGCGGATCCGTCCACCGCCGTCATCGAGTACCAGGTCGAGGCGGCCCCCGAGAACACCGTGGGGGAACTCGCCGAGGCGCTCGCCGCGCGCCGGCCGGAGCCCGCCGGGACACCACCGGTGATCTTCGTCGCCGGTGCGCCACTGGACCCACGGCTCACCCTCGCCGAGGCCCCGCTGCGCCAGGGCACGGTGCTCGGCCTGGACCGCCCGGTGCCCGAGCCTCCGGCACCGCCACCGGGACTGGTGCAGGTGCGGGTGGTCAGCGGCACCGACGCCGGCACCACGTACCAGCTCGACCTCGGTGAGCACACCATCGGCACCGCGAGCGTCAGCCGGGTCCGCCTCACCGACCCGTCGCTCGCCCCCGTCATGGCCAGGGTCCGGGTCCTCCCCGACGGCAGGTGCCGGTTACTGCCGGAGCAGCCCGATCTCCTGCTCGATCGGGTCGAACTCGACGGAGAACAGGCGTGGGCCCCCGGCGGACAACTCGCGGTCGGCTCGTCCCTGCTGGAACTGCGCATCCCGGTCCGGGCCGAAGCGGCGCTACAGGTCTCCGAGGACCGCACCGGGCTGGACTACAACCGTCCGCCACGGCTGCTGCCGGAGGTGCGCCCGACCCAGTTCACCCTGCCGTCGCGGCCGTCCCCGCCGGAACGGCGACCGCTCGTGCTGATCACCGTGCTGGCCCCGCTGGTGGTCTCCGGAGCCGCGTTCCTCATCACCGGCAACCCGCTGACCCTGCTCTTCGCCATCCTGTCGCCGGTCGCGTTGATCGCCGGTCAGGTCAGCTCCCGACGGCTGGGCAAGGCCAGCCACCGCGCCCGCCTCGCCGAGTACGAGGCGAAGCGGGCGCGGATCAGCGCCGAGGCGCAGGCGGCGCTGACCGCCGAGCGGCTGGCCCGACGGGACAACTTCCCCGACCCCGCCGCCGTACGGCTGATCGCCGTCGGGCCGGAGCGCCGCCTCTGGGAGCGTCGCCGCACCGACCCCGACTTCCTCGAACTGCGCGCCGGCGGCGCCGACCTGCCGTCCGAGGTGGTGCTGCGGGATCCGAGCCAGGACGAGCACCGCCGGGAGGTCCGGTGGAGCGCCCTCGACGTGCCGGCGACCGTTGCCGTGCGCAAGCACGGTGTTCTCGGCATCGCCGGCGGTGCCGTCGCCCGGGTGACGGCGCGGTGGATGGTCGCCCAGGCCGCCACCCTGCACAGCCCCGAGGACCTCCAGATCTACCTACTCGCCGGTGCCGGCGACGAGGAGGGCTGGTCGTGGGTCGGCTGGCTGCCGCACGCGGCGCCGCGCGACGGCCAGGACACCCTCGCCACCGTCGGTACCGACACCCAGACCATGGCCCGCCGGGTAGCCGAACTGAGTGCCGTGATCGCGGCCCGCTCCGCCGAGCGGACCGACGGGGCGTTCCGCGACATCCTCGTGGTGCTCGACGGGGCCCGCCGGCTGCGGTCCCTGCCCGGGGTGACGCAGATCCTGCGGGAGGGACCCGCGGTCGGGGTGTACGCGATCTGCGTCGACGCCGAGGAGAAACTGCTGCCGGAGGAGTGCCAGGCCGTCATCGCCGAGCAGACCGACGGATCGCTGTTGGTGACCCGGACGCTCGCCGCGCCGATCCCGGCGGTGCACCCGGATCTGCTCTCGATCCAGTGGCTGCACACGGTGGCCCGCGCGCTCGCGCCGCTGCGCGACACCGGTGGCGCGGACGACGGCGCCGCCCTGCCCGACGCCAGCCGGCTGCTCGACGTGCTCGGCATGGAACCGCCGGAGCCGGACGCGGTGGCCGCGCGATGGGCCACCGGAGGCCGGACCACCGAGGCGGTGCTCGGCATCTCACTGGACGGGCCGTTCGCCCTGGACCTCAAGCGCGACGGACCGCACGCGCTGGTCGCCGGCACCACCGGCTCCGGCAAGTCGGAGCTGTTGCAGACCCTGGTCGCCTCGCTCGCCGTGGCCAACCGACCGGACGCGATGACGTTCGTGCTGGTGGACTACAAAGGTGGCAGCGCGTTCAAGGACTGCGTCCTGCTGCCGCACACCGTCGGCATGGTCACCGACCTCGACACTCACCTGGTGAGCCGGGCGCTTACCTCGCTCACCGCCGAGCTGAAGCGGCGCGAGCACATCCTCGCCGAGGCGGGCGCGAAGGACATCGACGACTACGTCGACCTGCTGCGTCGCGAGCCGACCCGGACGTCGATGCCCCGACTGTTGATCGTCATCGACGAGTTCGCGTCGATGATCCGCGACCTGCCGGACTTCGTGACCGGTCTGGTGAACATCGCACAGCGGGGCCGGTCGCTCGGCATCCACCTGGTGCTGGCCACCCAACGTCCGGGCGGGGTGGTGTCACCCGAGATCCGGGCGAACACCAACCTGCGGATCGCCCTGCGGGTGACCGACACCAGCGAGAGCCAGGACGTGCTCAACGCCCCGGACGCCGCCTCCATCTTGAAGTCGACACCGGGCCGCGCCTTCGTCCGCCTCGCCCAGTCCTCGCTCGTGCCGTTCCAGGCCGGGCGGGTCGGCGGTTTCCGGCCGGGCGCCCGCGCCGAGGTCCGGCAGGCACCCTGGCTCACGCCCGTCTCCTGGAAGGACCAGGGTCGGCCCCGCCCCAGCCGACCCGGCGTCAAGGCCGCGCCGTCGGCCGAACTCACCGACCTCGCCGTGCTCGTGGGCGCCATCCGGGGTGCCAGCGAGCAGCTCGCCATCGAGCGGCCGCACAGCCCGTGGCTGCCGGCGCTCCCGGACACGCTGACCGTCGACGCGCTTCCCGCGCCGCGGAGCAGCGGCTACCACCTGCCCTCGGTGGCGTACGGCCTGGTCGACCTGCCGGCCGAGCAGGAGCAGGCGCCGCTGGAGCTGGACCTGGGGACGCTGGGGCACCTGCACGTCATCGGCTCGTCGCGCAGCGGCCGGTCCCAGGCGTTGCGGACGATCGCCGGCACCGTCGCCCGCGCCCACTCCACCCGCGACGTTCACCTCTACGGCGTCGACTGCGGCAACGGCGCCCTGCTCGCCCTCACCGAACTGCCGCACTGCGGTGCGGTGGTGCAGCGGACCGAGGCCGAACGGCTCGGCCGCCTGTTCACCCGCCTCGTCGCGGAGCTGGGACGCCGCCAGCAACTGCTCGCCTCCACCGGCTCGGCCGGGCTGGTGGAGTACCGGGCCGGGGCGGCCGAGGCCGATCGTCCGCCGCACATCCTGGTGCTGCTCGACCGGTTCGAGGTCTTCGACAAGACGTTCGCCGACTACGACAACGGCAGCGTGATGGCGGCCCTGCTGACCCTGTTGCGCGAGGGCGCCGGGGCCGGGATCCACGTGGTGATGGCCGGCGACCGGAGCATGTTCACCACCAGGATCTCGTCGACGACCGACGACAAGCTGGTGCTCCGACTGACCGAACGCAGCGACTACAGCATGGTCGGCATCAACTACCGGCAGCTGCCGGACGAGATCGGCACGGGCCGGGCGATCCGGGCGGTCGACGGCGCGGAGGCGCAGATCGCCCTGCTCACCCCGGACAGCTCCGGGCAGGGTCAGGCCCGTGCGCTGGCCGCGATCGCCGAGACGGCGCGGTTGCGCGACGCGGAGATCGGTGCCGCGGCTCGGCCGTTCCGGATCGACGTGCTGCCGGACGAGTTGACCTTGGCGCAGGCGAACACGCTGGTCCGGCCGACCGGCCCACTCTGGACGATGCTGGGTGTCGGCGGAGACGAACTCGCCGCCATCGGCCCGGACCTCGAGACCAACCCGTCCTTCATCCTGGCCGGGCCGCCCCGCTCGGGGCGGAGCACGACCTTGCTGACCATGGTCGCCGGTCTGCTGGAGAGGGGGACGCCCGTGGTGATCGCCGCGCCCCGCCGATCCCCACTGCGCGAGCTGGCCGGGGTGGCCGGAGTCCTCGATCTGGTGACGAGCGAGAACTTCACCTCCGCCGGGCTCGCGGCGGCCCTGGACGGGCGTACCGGATCCGCCGTGGTCGTCCTCGACGATGCCGAGCAGCTGCTCAAGTGCGACGCCGGCAGCGACCTCGGCGAGATCGCCCGGGTCGGGGCAGAGAGGGGCCTCGGGCTGATCATGGGTGGTTCGATCGACGGACTCTCCGGCGGGTTCGGCGGCTGGCACGTCGACGCCCGCCGCAACCGGCAGGGCGCGTTGCTCAGCCCGCAGGGCCTCGGCGACGGTGAGCTGATCGGCGTGAAGCTGTCCCGCAGCCAGCTCGGCGGGGGTCGGCCGGGTCGGGTGCATGCCCACTTCGGGGACGGCCGGCTGCACCTGGTGCAGGTGCCCCGGACCGAGCCGGCCGCCCTGCGGGAACTGCTGGCCGCACGCGGCGACGCCCGGTAGACACCACCGCGACGACGGAGTCCGGCTTCCCGGTGGGGCCGGAGTCCGTGGTGTCCGGGCCCAGCCGGGTGCGTCCAAACGACGTCGGGGGGACACCTTCCCAAGGTGTCCCCCCAATCTAGGCCGGCAGCTACCCCCTAACCGCCAACCTCCCCCGAGGAGGCCGCCGGCGGCGTGGGCGCGACGGCCTCCTCCTGATAGGTGAAGGTCAGTGTCGCGGTGATGGTGTCGAAGAGCTCGAAGATCTCCTCTGCCTCCGCGAGATTCGGGCTCGAACCGGTGACCACCAGCACGTTCGTTGCTCCCGGCAGCGGTACGACGGTGTGCATCACCGCGCAGCGCATGGTGGCGCCGTCCTGGGTGACGTTCTGGATGCCGTGCACCCGGCCGACGGTGCCGATCGCGGGAATCTGGGTGGTGCTCACCCGACGCCAGGTGCCGTCGGCGTGGGCGGGCTGCGCCACCGCGGTCAACGCCCCGATGATGTCCCCGGTCGCGGGCGGGGTGACCACCGAGACCAGCACCGTGGCGATGAGCGCGCCGTCCTCGTACACCTGGAACGTGCCGGCGGCGTGCACCGCACCAGCGTTGCGGGCCTGCCGCACCGACCGGCGCAGCTGCTCGGCGTACTGTCCCGCCTGCTCCTCGGTGAAGCCACCCTCGCGGGCCCGGGTCCACACGTCGTCGGCGACGCGGTTCTCGCTCGCCTCGTCGGCGACCGAGAAGTCGACCCAGTCGTGCGGCGTACGCAGCTCGAACCCGGTCGGTACGGCCACCGCCGCGCCTCCTGCGCTGGTCAACTCGCCGCTCCGTCCGACTCAAGCGAGGCCGCCGTCTGGTCGTCGGTTTCCCGGAACGCGTCGGCCACCGCCTTCGCCGCGTCGCGGACCCCTTCGAGGTCCTTGGCCACGACGTACCGACCGTCACCCCACCGCTTCTCGAACTCGCGGGCGGCCCCTTCCAACTCACGGTGCCCCAGCGTGTCGACGACCGGACCCATCGACCTGATCGGTGAGCTGTCCATCAGCTCCTTGGTGCGCTGCAACAGGTCGTGCACCCGCTCCAGTTCCGCGCCGGGTACGTCGATCACGCTCATCGCGCCACTCCGGTGTCGAGCCTGCTCCGCTTGCCCATCCCCGCTCTCCTCCCCGGTCCGGCCAATGACTCCGCGCCGTACACGGACGGCCGATCGGATCGGTTCAGTCCGGCTGAACCGTTTCCCCGATCGACACGTGTGCGAGTCGGCTCACGGCATTGGCCGGAGCGGGCAGTGGTCGGTGCGATGGGGAGGTTGGTCATGACGCGTCCGGGAGACGCCGAGTGGTCGGTGTTGCAACTGGACTCCGACCCGGTACCCGGTGATCCGGAGTCCTTCGACGAGATCACGCGGGCCTACCAGGAGCTGTCCTCTACCACGCGGGAGGCGCACGACCTGCTCGCCTCCGGTGGCCAGGTCCAGCTCGGTCAGGGCAAGGCGATGGAGGCGTTCCGTGACCTGATCGGCAAGCTGCCCGGGCGGCTGGACCGGATGGCGAACTCCTACGCCGCGGCGGCCGACGCGTACGTGCGGTACCTGCCGTCGCTGGAGGAGGCGCAGGCGATGTCGCTGCGCGCCCTCGACCAGGCCCGGCAGGCGTCCGGCGACCAGACCGCCGCGCTGGCGGCGGTCGCCTCGGCGCAGGCGGCGCTCACCGCGCTGGGCGGCGACCCGGAGGCGGACCAGGCCGCGAAGGACAGGGCCAGTGACGATGACGCCGCCGCGCAGAACCGGGCGGCCGACGCCCAGCAGGCCCTCGACCAGGCGAAGGCGCTGCTCGGTCAGGCGACGGCGTTACACGATCAGGCTGCCCGCACGGCGGCGCAGACGTTGCGAGGGCTGGCAAAGGACGCACCGCAGCGCTCGCTCTGGGAGAAGATCGTCGAGGCGTTCCAGGCGTTCATCGACTTCCTTCGCAGTACCGTCATCCAGTGGATCACCTTGATCCTGGACGCGCTGTCAGTGATCGCCTCATTCATCTTCCCGCCGCTCGGCCAGGCGATCGGCTTCCTCTCCGGTGCGATCGACCTCGCGGCGGCGGCGGTCAGCGGGGATCCCGCCGCGATCGGGTTGGCCGCCGGAGGTCTGTTGCTCGGTCTGGTGCCGGGCGGGCGGCTCGTCAGTCGCATCGCCAAGATCGCCGGCAGCGCCGGCAACAAGCTCCCCGGCACCGTCTCGGATGCGATCAGGAACAGCACCAAGGGGCTCAGCGGCCCGCCGGGGAGTACCCGGAGCGTGGACAAGGCCGCAACGCCCGGGGCGGGGATCGACACCACGGTCACCTCGCTCGGCCTCGGCAAGACCATCAAGGGCGTCTTCACGCCGATCGGCAAGAAGATCGAGGACATGCGCTTCGCGCGCGACCTCAGAATCTCCAATGAGAGGCGCGCCAACGACCCCCGACTTCTGGCCGGCATGAACCAGAAGGGCCGCCTGAAGACGTTCAGCATCGACAACGTCCAGTCAGTCCCCCTGAAGGACAGCAACGGCAAGCAGATCGGGGTCATCTTCCCCAGCAGGCCGACCGATATCGCGGACTTCACCGACTGGGGAGCGCAGACGGCCAACCTCGCCTCGGGTAAGAACCTGGGCGGCTCGATGGACGTGGGGGGCCTGAAAATCATCCGGCAACTGCCCGGTAGCCAGCCCACCCTCGCCGGCAACGAATTCCTGACGGCTCCGTGGGGCAGGCTGAAGAGCGACCCGATGTTCATCTTCGCCCACGGCAGCCCGGACAGCGCCGCGGTGACCCTGTCCAGCGGCAAGGTGGTGAACGTCCCCGGCGCCAGCATGGCCAAGATCCTCAGCAACGACCCCAACTTCAGGGCGCTCGCCGAGGTCAACCCGAAGGCCGCGATCGCCATGATCTCCTGCAACTTCGCCAACAGTGCGGGCGACGCCGGCCAGCAGTTCGCGGACGTCATGCGCGACCTCGGCAACAAGCGGCAGATCTTCGCGGCGAACAACACGGTGCACGCGACCCAGGGCCAGGATCTCGACGGACTGTTCACCAATCCCGGCGAGACCATCGCGACCCTGGCCGTGGAGAGCACGAACGACGAGAGAGACGGCAAGGGCGAGTTCCGGAAGATCACTCCGACGCCGAAGGGAAGGGCCTGATGAACGAGCACGACGAAACCGACGTGCAGCGCAACTGGATGCTGCTGCTGGACAGCGACGACGAACAGTCGACGGAGGCCCCGCCGGTGGACACGATCGTCGGCGGCTGGCTGGTCGAGGAGGACGGCACCATCGGACCATTCGAGGCGAACCCGCTGTACCAGCCGCGCACCGCCGACTCACCGACCAGCGCCGTGGACGCGGCGGCGAAGCTGGTCGCCACCGACCGGGCCGACGTCGGCCTGGTGCTGCGGACGCTGCGGGACAGCCTGGTCATGGTCGCGCTCGACGAGGCGGGCGAGGTGGCCGTGACGTCCGCCCCGGACGGGATGGCCTGCGTGGTGGTCGCCTCCGGTGCCATCGACCAGGCGCGCGTCGACGCGCCACAGTGGCAGCAGGTCGGTCTGACCGAGCTGCTGGGGCTGCTCCCGGACGGGCTCGACGTGCTGGTCAACCCGGGCGGGCCACGGGCCATGCGCCTGCAGGCGAGCGCCCTGCGCAACTCGGTCGACGCCGACGGAGCCGAGTGAGATGTCCCTGACCAGGGCGTACGCCGGACTGGTGCTGGTGGTGACCGCGTTCCTGCTGGCGAGCCCGACCCGGGCGGACGCCGTCGAACCGTCGGTGCCGTACTGGGTGGTGCCCGGGCAACCGGGCACGGAGAGCGAGCTGACGCTGCCCGGGGTCGCCGACCGGGTGCTCGGCGACAGCCGGCGCTGGCCGGAGATCTTCAAGCTGAACCAGGGGCGTACCCAACCGGACGGCCGCACGCTGACTGATCCGGCGCAGCCGATCCGCGCCGGCTGGGTCTTCGTCCTCCCCGAGGGCGCAACCTCCGGGGAGATCCGCGTCGGTCCGCCACCGTCGAGCACGCCGGACCTGGGCCAGCGGCCGGAAGCTCCGCCGGCCGACCAACCGGAGCAAGGACCGGCAGTGGCGCCACCGGCTCCTCCGGTCGGCGGCGGCGGGACCTTCGGGCTCCGACCGGTCGCGGTGACGCTGCTGGGCATCGGCGCGGTGCTGATGGCGGTCGTCGTACCCCTGCTGATCCGGCTGGTCCGACGCCGCCGCGCGGCCGAGCCGCCGCGACCCGCGCCGGGCTCACGACAGGCGTTGGACCGCGCCCTGCGGCAGATCGCCGCATCGGCGTCCCAGCCCCCGGTGTACGCGGCGATGGTCGGTGCGGACCGGGTGTCGCTCCGGCTGGCGCCGGCGCTGCCGGACCCGCCGCCCCCGTGGCGGGCACGGCAGCAGGGTGCGATCTGGGAAGCGCCGAGTTGGGACCTCGACCAGCAGGTGACCGCCGCCGGCGGCGGGCTGCCGATGCTCGCCACCGTCGGCACCGTCGGCGGTGAACTGACAGTCGTCAACCTGGGACGAGCGCCCGGAATCGTCGCGCTCACCGGGGATCCGACAGCCGCGTACCGCCTGGCGGGCGCGTTCCTCCACGAGGTCAGCCGCTACGCCGCGACGTCGGTGTCGATCAGTGTCGTCGGACCATCGCCTCCGCCCTGGCCGGTCCCGGGACGGGTTCGGGTCGTCGTCGACCTGCGTTCCGTCCTGACGTTGCCCGGCGACGACGCCCAGGACGCCCACGGGTCCTCGGCGCTTCGCGACCACCTGGTGGTGGTCACCGCCCCGCTTCCGCCCGAGGAGCTGGAACGCCTCGGCGCGCTGGCGGCGGCCTCCGACGGCACGGCGGCCGTCGTGGTCGTCGGCGACGCGCCGAACGCCGCCTGGTGCTTCGACATCGACGCCGACGGGGCCCTCGACGTCGGGGTGCTCGGCCTGCACCTCGACCGTCCCGCCCCGCGCGGTCGGCTCATCCCGGTCCTCGGCCGCTGATCCTCCTGCCCGAACCTCGCAACGATTGGTCTGCCGATGAAAGCGCCCGTTCCCCATAGACTGCTCGGCCCACTGACGCTGGCCGGAGCGCTGCTCGTCAGCGGGTGCACCACCGTGGTGCGCGACCCGGTCGCGATGCCCGCCGCCGACTCCGCTGCCAACACGCAAACTGGTGCCCCGCCGCAGCCAGGCGCCGCCAACCAGCGGAACGACCTGGGGCAGCGCAGCCCGGACGGGGGCTACTGGCCCGCGTCGGTCCAGCTTGGAGAACACCCGGAGCTTGGCCCGGTGGTGCTCGACGGGCAGGGCTTCACGCTCTATCGGTTCGACCACGACAGCGCCGCACCCCCGCAGTCGAACTGCACGCAACAGTGTCTGACCGCGTGGCTGCCGGTCCTGGTGAACGAGAAGGTCTCGTTCAAGGACCTCGATCCCGCCCGGCTTGGCGCGGTGCCCCGCTCCGACGGAACCCGCCAGGTGACAGTGGGTGGGCGGCCGGTCTACCGCTTCGTGGACGACCGGGTACCCGGCCAGGCCGCCGGGCAGGGGACCGACGGGCTCTGGTTCGTGATCGCTCCGGACGGAGGCAAAGCCGCTGCGCCGATCGGCCAAGAGTCCAAAAGTTCACCCAGGTGAGCCTACCAACACATTCGCTCCCCACTGCCGTTATTCGGCAGGGCAGCAGGCATCCTGGGTACCCGGAAGCACCGGTGGCGACCGCCGGGGCGGGGTCAACGGAGGACGGTACTCATGGCGGGTTTGCGGCCCGATCGTCGGCAGAACGTAGCGGACGAGGCCCTGATCCGATCCCTGTACGAGGAACACGGTCGCGCTATGCTCGCGTACGCGACGCAACTGACCCGGGACCGGGCCATCGCCGAGGACATCGTCCAGGAGGCATTGGTACGCGCCTGGCGCCACCCGGACAGCCTGGTCAACGGCAAGGGATCGGTACGGGGGTGGCTGCTCACCGTGGTACGTAACCTCACCACCGACGCGGTGCGCGCCCGAATGGCGCGACCACCCGAGGCACCGGAAAGCCCGACGGACGTCGCCGTCGAGCGGGACCACGCCGACCAGGTGGTCAACTCGATGGTGGTGGTGGACGCCCTCAGTCGCCTTTCGCAGGAGCACCGCGAGGTCCTTGAGCAGGTCTATCTACTCGGGAGTACAGTCGCGGAAGCTGCGAAAGCGCTGGATATCCCGCCGGGGACGGTCAAGTCACGCTCCTACTACGCACTCCGGGCGCTACGCGACATTGCGGCGCACTGAACCGGGTGGAACGGTCTGCCTCATGAAATCGGACAGCTCGGTACCGGCCGGTGACCATGTGGACATCGGCGGCTATCTGATGGGCGAGCTCGACCAGGAGCAGCTCCGACGGGTGGAGGAGCACCTGGCGAGTTGTGCGGAGTGCCGCACCGAGGTCGAGTCACTCCAGGAGTGGAAGCACGCGCTCGAGGCCGTGCCGGAGGCGATGCTGCTCGACGGCCCTCCGGAGGGCGGCGACCTGCTGTTGCAGCGCACCCTGCGCCAGGTTCGCAGCGAATCGTCCGGACATCGCCGACGCCGCCGGGTGATCCTGAGCGCTGCCGCGGTGGTGGCTCTCGCCGCCGCCGCCTCCGGCGGCGTCCTGCTGGGTCGCACCACTGATTACGCACCTGACCGCCGCGCCCTGCCGGCCCCGGCGACCACGGTGACCGCCGCCAACCCCGTTACCCGCAACGCCAGCACGACTGACCCGGGCACTGGTGCCCGGCTCACCGTCGCGGTGACCCCGGCACCCGGCTGGGTACGGGTCAACGCGGCGGTGTCCGGGATCCCCCGGGGGGAGCGCTGCCGTCTACTGGTCGTCGGCAAGGACGGCAACGCCGTGCTGAGTGGCAGTTGGCTGGTGTCCGAGGGCGGGGCGGCCGACGGCACCACGTTGGACGGCAGTGCCCTGATCGACCCGGCTCAGGTCGGCGAGGTCCGTGTGGAGAACACCGACGGCAAGGTGTATGTCACCGCGAAGCTGTAGGTGCCGGCATTGTTGGACCAGTTCGTCGAAGCGTCCGTGGGCCGCCTCGCGTACGGACCCGACGGAGGTGACGTCGAGCGGGAGGAATATCGCGCCGGTCGCGTCGGTGGCGGCGCGACCGGCGCGATTCGTCGCGGGCGCTGTTCGGCGTTGCCCGGTCGACGGTGTACCGGGCGACGAGGTGGTCGTGCACCTGACGCGCCGCCGGAAC
The DNA here is from genome assembly GCF_057196645.1 of Micromonospora sp. ATLC16. Lineage (NCBI taxonomy): Bacteria > Bacillati > Actinomycetota > Actinomycetes > Micromonosporales > Micromonosporaceae > Micromonospora > Micromonospora sp. ATLC16. Next base: position 188 of record NZ_JBXUOW010000097.1, on the reverse strand, counting down.
TAGTAGCAACGCCGTTCAGTTAGGCGTGGGCGTGGCTGGTCAAGGGGTGTGTTGATCAGGGAATGAGAGGCGGGGTCCCGGTATCAAGGTGTGTCACTCCAAGACAACCTGAACCAGGAACCCCGCTCGGTGGATCAGATTGCCATAACCCGGACGGTCACGGTAGCCGCAGGGCCGTTCGCGGCGGG
>NZ_JBXUOW010000096.1:0-15507 GCF_057196645.1 Micromonospora sp. ATLC16 | reverse complement strand
CCCCACCTGAAAACCCCAAAAATCATCATGAGGTTTGCGACGCGTAAAGGTTACGCAGCCCCAAACCTCTTGATCAACTCAGCTCGTCGCGGTCACATGGACGCGATGTCGGCCTGCTTCGCGCGGACGGCCTCGGCGGCCTCCTTCAGTGCGGCCAGTTCGTCGGCGTCGAGGTCGGTCTCCACGACGCGCTTGACGCCCTCGGCGCCGATCTCGGCCTCGACGCCCAGGTAGACACCGGAAATGCCGTACTCGCCGTCGACCCAGGCACAGACCGGCATGACCTCGCCGGAGTCCTCCGCGACCGCCTTTGCCATCCGGGCCGCCGCCGCCGACGGGGCGTAGTACGCCGACCCCGTCTTGAGCAGCGCCACCACCTCGGCCCCGCCGTTGCGGGTACGCACGACCAGGTCCTCGATCTGCTCGGCGGGCATCACCTCGCGCAGCGGCTTGCCGTTCACGCTGCTCTGCGACGGCACCGGAACCATGGTGTCGCCGTGCGAGCCCAGGGTCAGCGTCTTCACCGACTTCACCGGCACCTGCAACGCCTCGGCGACGAAGTTGGTGAACCGGGCGGTGTCCAGCATGCCGGCCTGGCCGAGCACCCGGTTGCGCGGGAGCTGGGTGGCGATCTGGGTTAGCGCGGTCATCTCGTCGAGTGGGTTGGAGACCACGATGACGACGGCGTTCGGGGCGTACTTGGTCACGTTCTCGGCGACCTGACGGACGATCTTGGCGTTGGTCTCCAGCAGGTCCATCCGGCTCATCCCGGGCTTGCGCGGCAGCCCGGCGGTGATGACGACCACGTCCGAGCCCTCGATACCCTCGTAGCCCTCACCGTTGGGACCGGTGGTGACCCCGACGACCTTGGTCTCGAAGCCCTCCACAGCACGCGACTGGTTGAGGTCGAGGGCGATGCCCGCGGGCTTGCCCTCGATGATGTCGGTGATCACGACGGTGTCGAAGACGTCGTACTCGGCCAGGCGCTGCGCGGTGGTGGAGCCGTAGAATCCGGCCCCGACGACAGTGACCTTCTTACCCATGGTCGTCCCACTCCCTGATACCAGTCGGTTTTCCGGACCGTATCAGCCATCCTGGCACCGCTCGGGCCAGGGGCGGACGGTTATGGGCGTTCGGCCCGCTCCACGACATTGGTGAGCAACATGGCGCGGGTCATCGGACCGACCCCGCCGGGCATCGGCACCAGCTTGCCGGCCACCTCGGCGACCTCCGGGTCCACGTCGCCGGTGTAGCGGCCCTTGCCGTCGGCACCGATCACCCGGGTGATGCCCACGTCGACCACGACGGCTCCCGGGTTGATCATGTCCACGGTGAGCAGACCGGGTACGCCCGCCGCCACGATGACGATGTCGGCGGCCCGGGTGTGCGCGGCCAGGTCCAGGGTGCCGGTGTGGCAGAGGGTGACGGTGGCGTTCTCGCTGCGCCGCGTCAACAGCAGCCCCAGCGGGCGTCCGACGGTGTTGCCCCGGCCCACCACCGCCACGTTGGCGCCGCGCAGCGGCACGTCGTGCCGACGGAGCAGCTCCACGATTCCGCGCGGGGTGCAGGGCAGCGGCGCGTCGTAGCCGAGCACCAGCCGGCCCAGGTTGACCGGGTGCAGGCCGTCGGCGTCCTTGTCCGGGTCGATCAGCTCCAGCACCCGCTGTGTGTCCAGGTGCGCCGGCAACGGCAGCTGGACGAGGTAGCCGTGGCAGGCCGGATCCGCGTTCAGCTCGGCGATGACCTGGTCGACCTGCTCCTGGGTGGCGTCGGCCGGCAACTCCCGGCGGATGGAGGCGATGCCGACCTCGGCGCAGTCCCGGTGCTTGCCGTTGACGTACGCCTGGGAGCCGGGATCGGACCCCACCAGCACCGTGCCGAGCCCCGGCACGGCGCCCCGTTCCGCCAGCGCCTTCACCCGCGCCCGCAGCTCGTCCTTGATCTCGGCCGCGGTCGCCTTGCCGTCCAGAAGCGTCGCCGTCACGAGCAGATCGTCTCACGCCCGCCGCCACCGGCTCCCCCGACCTCGGCGACCCGACCGGTCGGCCGCCCGGCGAGCGTACGGGTGGCCCAGCGCGGTGCAGGGGTGGCAGGCCCGGACAACGAGATCATCAACCACTCTACGTAACGTGGTATTCATCACTTAGCGTCACAATTTGTGCAGCACCGTACCGCCATTCCGGACCGGAGGGCACGAAGGCGCGCAATCCGACGACCGTGCTGAGTTATCACCAGGTTCACCCAACCCGCGGCCGACGCTGCCGAACCGTGTCATATCGCCGCACCTCAGAGCGGTTATACATGGATTCGCGTAGCACGGGAGCCCGAGCCCGACAAGGCCAGCGGTCGCGTTCCGTTACCCCTTCGCAACCGCTACGTTGCCGATTCGCGGCATACGACCTACCGTTGCCGGCTGTTGCGCAGCGTCACCCAATGCCGGGCCCGACTGCGCAGCGTAATGGAGATGAGGAGGCTAGATGCGTGTTCGTAGGCTCGCCGCCTGGACCGCCCTCCCGCTCGCGGTGACCCTGGGCCTGGTGGCCTGCGGCTCGGGCGGCGACGGCGGATCCGGCGAGAGCGACCCCAACGCGGCCGTGCGGATCGAGATCGCCGAGCCGCAGCACCTGGTGCCGACAAACACCAACGAGACGAGCGGTTCCCAGGTGCTCGCCGCCCTGTTCAGCCCGCTTGTCGACTACGACGAGGCCCACAAGCCGTACGAGGTGGCCGCCGAGTCGATCGCGTCCGAGGACAACACCACCTGGACGATCAAGCTCAAGGACGGCTATACCTTCCACAACGGCGAGCAGGTGACCGCCGACAACTACATCGACGCCTGGAACTACGGCGCGTACGAGCCGAACGGGCAGAACTCCAGTTACTTCTACGAGAAGATCGCCGGCTACGACGACCTGCAGGGCGAGAGCCCGAAGGCCGAGACGCTCAGCGGGCTGAAGAAGGTCGACGACCGGACCTTCACCGTCACGCTCTCGCAGCCGTACAGCGAGTTCAAGTCGATGCTCGGCTACACCGCCTTCTACCCGCTGCCGAAGGCCGCGTTCAGCGCTCCCGGCGAGCTGGCCGAGGGCTTTGAGCAGGCGCCGATCGGTCAGGGTCCGTTCAGGATGAAGGGCACCTGGCAGCACGACGCCAAGGTCGAGGTCGAGCGGTACGACGCCTTCCCTGGCGAGCAGCCGAAGGTGGCCGGCGTCGAGTTCCGGATCTACCAGCAGTTGACCGCGGCGTACGCGGACGTGCTGTCGGACAACCTAGACGTGATCAAGACCATCCCGACGGAGAACCTCTCCACCGCCGGCAGCGATCTGGGTGACCGCTTCCTGCAGAGCCCGGCTTCGTCGCTGCATTTCCTGGCGTTCCCCACCTTCGAGGAGGAGTTCAGCAACCCGGACGTGCGCAAGGCGATCTCGATGGCGATCGACCGTGATGAGATCACTCGCTCGATCTTCAAGGACTCGCAGCAGCCGGCCCGCTCGTTCGTCTCCCCGGCCGTCGCCGGTTACCGGGAGAACACCGTCGGTGCCGCGGGCGAGTTCGACCCGGCCAAGGCCAAGTCGCTCTACCAGGCCGCCGGCGGCCCGTCGAAGATCACCCTGTCCTACAACGGCGACGGCGGCCACAAGGACTGGATCGACGCCACCTGCAACCAGCTCAAGGCCAACCTGGGCGTGGACTGCGTGGGCAGCGCCGAGCCCAAGTTCGCCGACCTGCTGACCAAGGTCAAGGCGAAGCAGCCGGTGGGCCTGTTCCGGATGGGCTGGATCATGGACTACCCGTCCATGGAGAACTACCTGGGCCCGCTGTACAGCACCAACGGCTCGTCGAACTACTACGGCTACAGCAACCCGGACTTCGACCGGCTGCTCGCCGAGGGCGCCAGCGCCCCCAGCGAGGAGGAGGCGATCAAGAAGTACCAGGAGGCCGAGGACCTGCTGGCCGAGGACCTGCCGGTCGTACCGCTGCGGTTCGGCCAGAACAACTTCGGCCACTCGACAAAGGTCAAGAACGTCGAGATGGATCTCTTCGACCGGGTCGACCTGGTCAAGATGGAAGCCATCCGGTAACACCCACACGGGCGGGTCGGGTCATCGCGAGGTGACCCGACCCGCCACGCGGTTCGCCCCTTTTCAGGGAGACTGCCAAGTATGTTCCGCTTCATCATGCGGCGTCTGCTCCAGATGGTCCTGGCCTTCTTCGGGACCACGCTGATCGTCTACGCGCTGATGTTCGCCGGCCAGGGCGATCCGATCCAGGCGCTCGCCGGGGAACGCCCGGTCACTGCCGCACAGCGGGCGTACCTCACGGACAAGTACCACCTCGACGCCACCGGGATCGGCGGCTTCTTCTACCGGTACTTCGACTACATCTCGAACCTGCTCCGCGGCGACCTGGGCGAGTCGCTCACCGGACGGTCGATCGGCGGCATCCTGGCCGCCGCCTGGCCGGTCACGATCAGGCTGGCTCTGATCGCCATCGCGGTCGCGGTCATCTTCGGCGTCACCGCGGGCGTCCTCGCCGGCATCCGGCGGGCCAGCATCTTCGACAACGCCACCCTGCTGCTGACCCTGCTGGTGCTCGGCATTCCGACCATCGTGCTCGCCCCGCTGGCGCAGTACTTCCTGGGCGTCAGGTGGCAGGTCTTCCCGCCCACCGCCGGCGCTGATCCCGACTTCTTCGCGCTGCTGCTGCCGGGCATCGTGCTCGGCTCGCTCTCCCTGGCCACCGCGCTCCGGCTGACCCGTACCTCGGTGGCCGAGAACCTGCGCGCCGACTACGTGCGCACCGCGCGGTCGAAGGGCCTGCCGAATCGGCGGGTGGTAAGCGTGCACGTGCTGCGCAACTCGCTCATCCCGGTGATCACCTTTCTCGGCGTCGAGGTCGGCAACCTGATGAGCGGCGCGATCATCACCGAGGGCGTGTTCAACATTCCCGGCGTCGGCTTCAACCTCTTCCGCGGCATCCGCACCGAGGACGGCCCGCTGGTGGTGGGCATCGTCAGCGTGCTCGTCGTGGTCTACCTGGTCTCCAACCTGGTGGTCGACGTCCTGTACGCCGTCCTGGACCCGAGGATCCGCTATGAGTGAGCACAGCGAGGTGGCCGCGTGAGCGACTTCGAGACGGTGGCGGCGTCGGAGAACCAGGCCGCGCGGCGTGGGCCCTCCGGGGAACCGGGCACACCGAACCAGGTGGGTCGGCCCCGCAAGCCGCGCAGCCTGGCCGGCGACGCCTGGCGCGACCTGCGCCGCAAGCCGATCTTCTGGATCAGCCTGACCCTGGTGCTGCTGGTGACCGCGATGGCCGCCGCGCCGGGTCTATTCACCAGCAACGACCCCGCCGACTGCGTGCTGTCCCGACAGCACGTGGCACCCTCCGGCGGCGCCATCTTCGGGTACGACTTCCAGGGCTGCGACACGTACGCCCGGGCGGTCTACGGCGCGCGGGCCTCGCTGCTGGTCGGCGCCCTGAGCGCGCTGTTCACCGGCCTGATCGCGCTGGTCGTGGGGATGCTCGCCGGCTACTTCGGCGGCTGGGTCGACGCGGTGCTCTCCCGGGTGATCGACATCGTGCTCGGCATCCCGCTGCTGCTGGCCGCGATCGTCCTGCTCAAGCGCATCGGCAGCGACAGCGCCACGGTACGCGTCGCCGCGGTCATCTTCGTGCTGGCGGTGCTCGGCTGGACCACCGCCGCCCGGGTGGTCCGTTCCTCGGTGATCACCGCCCGGGAGCAGGACTACGTGGCCGCCGCGCGGATGCTGGGTGCCGGCAACGGACGGATCATGTGGCGACACATCCTGCCGAACGCACTCGCCCCGGCCATCGTGGTGCTGACCATCGCGCTCGGCTCGTTCATCGCCGCCGAGGCGACGCTGTCCTTCCTCGGCATCGGGCTGCGGGAGCCGACCATCTCGTGGGGCATCGAGATCAACAACGGTCGGGTGCACATGCGGGAGTCGGCCACCCCACTGGTGGTCCCGTCGACCTTCCTGGCGCTGACCGTGCTGGCCTTCATCATGCTCGGCGACGCGATCCGCGACGCCTTCGACCCGAAGCTCCGGTGAGCGCGGTCATGCGAGCGCGAGGAGTGAGCGCAGCGAGCCCCGCAGTCGCGAGCGAAAGGCAGGCACCGCGAGCGCGAGGAGTGAGCGCAGCGAGCCCCGCAGTCGCGAGCGAAAGGCAGGCACCGTGAGTCAGCACGCCGTCCGGCCGACGCCGGCCTCGCCCACCCCACCCGACGGGCACCTGCTGGAGGTACGCGACCTGCACGTCGAGTTCCGCACCGGCGAGGGCGTGGCCAAGGTGATCAACGGGGTCAGTTACCACCTGGACCCGGGCGAGACGCTCGCCGTGCTGGGCGAGTCCGGCTCCGGCAAGTCCGTCACCGCCCAGGCCATCATGGGCATCCTGGACACACCGCCGGCCCACATCAGCTCCGGCGAGATCCGCTACTCCGGCCGCGACCTGCTGGGCCTGCCGGAGGAGCAACGTCGGCAGATCCGGGGCAAGGAGATCGCAATGATCTTCCAGGACGCCCTCTCCGCACTGAATCCGGTCTTCCCCGTCGGCTGGCAGATCGGCGAGACGCTGCGCCAGCGACTCGGGATGTCCCGCTCGGACGCCCGCCGCCGCTCGGTGGAGCTGATGGACCTGGTGCAGATCCCGGCGGCGGCGCGACGGCTCGGTGACTACCCGCACCAGTTCTCCGGCGGCATGCGGCAGCGGGTGATGATCGCGATGGCCCTGGCGATGGAGCCGAAGGTGCTCATCGCCGACGAGCCCACCACCGCGCTGGACGTCACCGTGCAGGCCCAGATCATGGATCTCCTCGCCGACCTGCGGCGGGACCTGGACATGGCGATTATCCTGATCACCCACGACCTGGGTGTGGTGGCCGACGTCGCCGATCGGATCGCGGTCATGTACGCGGGCCGGATCGTCGAGCACGCCGACGTCCGGTCGCTGTACCGGGCGCCCGCCCACCCGTACACCAAGGGTTTGCTGCACTCGATCCCGCGCCTGGACCAGCGGGGCGGAAAGCTGTCCACGATCCGTGGCCTGCCGCCCAACCTGATGCGGATCCCCAGCGGTTGTCCCTTCCACCCGCGGTGCCCGTACGTGCAGCAGGTCTGTGTGGACGTGATGCCGCACCACCTGGTCCTCGGCGACGGCCGGACCAGCGCGTGCCACTTCGCCCAGGAGGTACGCGATGACCGCACCGGCTAGCCCCGCCACGGTTCGTGGCGAGACCCTCCTCGACGTCGACCACGTGGTCAAACACTTCCCGATCGCGCAGGGCGTGGTGTTCAAGAAGAAGACCGGTGCGGTCAGGGCCGTCGACGGGGTGAGCTTCCAGCTGCGCCGGGGCGAGACGCTGGGCATCGTCGGCGAGTCGGGATGCGGCAAGTCCACTCTGGCCCGGCTGCTGATGCGGCTGGAGAAGCCGACCGCCGGCCGTGCCACCCTGGCCGGCCGGGACCTGTTCGCCGCCTCCGGCGGTGAGCTGCGCCGCATCCGGCGCAACATGCAGATGGTCATGCAGGATCCGTACACCTCGCTGAACCCACGGATGACCGTCGGCGACATCATCGGCGAGCCGTTCGAGATCCATCCGGATGCGGCCCCGAAGGGCAGCCGCCAGCAGCGGGTCCAGGAACTGCTCGACGTCGTCGGGTTGAACCCGGAGCACATCAACCGGTATCCGCACCAGTTCTCCGGTGGCCAACGACAGCGCATCGGCATCGCCCGGGCGTTGGCGCTGCGACCCGAGGTGATCGTCTGCGACGAGCCGGTCTCCGCGCTGGACGTCTCCATCCAGGCGCAGGTGATCAACCTGCTGGAGGAGCTTCAGGACGAACTGGGCCTGTCATACATCTTCATCGCGCACGACCTGTCGGTGGTGCGGCACATCTCCGACCGGATCGCGGTGATGTACCTGGGCCGGATCGTGGAGATCGGCACCGAGGACGAGATCTACGACCGCGCCACCCACCCGTACACCCAGGCGCTGCTCTCCGCGGCACCGGTGCCGGACCCGGACGCCCGGGAACACCGCAGCATCATCCGGCTGCGCGGCGACGTGCCGAGCCCGGCGGACCCGCCGAGCGGCTGCCACTTCCGCACCCGGTGCTGGAAGGCCCAGGACATCTGCGCCACCCAGGACCCGCAGGCGGTGCCGCGGGCCGCCGACCCACACCCCTCGGCCTGCCACTTCGCCGAACTCCGCCCGGGACGGTGAGCCCGCACCTCCCTCCCCAGTGGATACTGCGGTAGCGAAGAAGCACCCGATGACGGATGGCGAGCCTCCGCTCACTCACTAGGGTCTACAGCCGTGACGCAGGTGGCACTACGACCGACGCCGGGCCCCACGGTCGGGGTCGCCGCGACGAACAGTCGGATCACCAGGCGATTCGTGCAGGCAGCCGTGGCGGTCGCCGCCCTCGGCACCGCCTGGTACGTCGCGAACTTCACGGTCGGCGCCGGCACCGAGGCGCTCGCGTACACCTTCGTTCCCGCCGGTGGGTTCGTCGCCGCCGGGTCCGTCGTGCACCTGCTCCGCCACGCCGGCCTCGACCCGGTCACCCGACGCTTCTGGCGCGCGCTCCTCGTCGCGGCGGTCACCATCACGATCGGGTACGGCTGGTTGGCCTTGGACATGCTGACGCACGCCGCCGAGGCCCGTACCCGGAGCATGCCGTTGCCGGCGGCGGCCTGCGTGGCGATCGGATTCGTCGTGGCCATCTGGGCGGTGGGCCGGGTGCCGATCGCCGAGACCGGCGGTGTCGAGCGGTGGCGCGTTCTGCTCGACCGCACGATCGCGTTCCTCGGCTGCGCGGCACTGCTCTGCTACGTCGGGCTGGCCCCGATGCTGACCGCTGACGAGCCGTGGAGCCGGCAGGCGATGGCGCTGGTCGGGCTCGCCTTCCTGGTCGCGGTCGGCGCCGCGACGAAGGTGTCCTTCGTGGCCGGTGGTCCGGTCGATCGCGTCGCCCTGCGATTCGTCGCGGCCAGCGGCGGCGTCACCGCCGGGATCGTCGCGGTGCTCTCGGTCCGGTACGGGTACGTCGCCGCCATCCCCGCCCAGGCGATCGTGATGCCGCTGACTCCGGTGTTCTTCACGCTTGGCGTCAGGGCGCAGTGGCGGGCCGATCTCGGTGTCCGCCGCGATCAGCGCGATCGGACCCGCAACGGCGTCCTGCTGCCGTACCTGGCGATGGTGGCGGTCGACGTGCCGCTGCTCGCCGTCGCGTTCGGCGCTCCCCTGACCTGGCCGGTCCGGGTGGTCCTGGTCGCCGCCGTGGTGGTGACCGCCCTGGTCAGCGTCCGGCAGTTCATCGCCTATCGAGACAACGCCCGGCTGCTGCGCAACACCCGCATCCAGGAGGAGCGCCTCCAGCACGAGGTCAGCCACGACGGCCTCACCGGGCTGGCCAACCGGGTGCTCTTCCGCGACCGGCTCGCGTCCGCGCTCACCGCCACGGCCCCCGCGTCGGTGCTCCTGGTCGACCTGGACGACTTCAAGACCGTCAACGACCTGCTCGGGCACGGCGTCGGTGACCGGCTGCTCGTCTCAGTCGCCCAGTTGCTGCGCGCCGAGGTCGGCGACGAGGGCCTGCCGGTACGGGTCGCCGGTGACGAGTTCGCCGTGCTGCTCACCGGCGCGGACGCCGACCCCGAAGAGTTGGCTGCCCGGCTGCTGGCCGCGCTCGACCAGCCGATCAGTCAGCACCGCCTGCTGGTGCAGGCCAGCATCGGCATCGCCGACGCCCGGCCCGGTGCCACCGTCGACTCGGTGCTGCGGGACGCCGACGTCGCCATGTACACGGCCAAACAGCGAGGAAAGGCGAGCTTCGTAAGGTACGTGGACGGCATGGGCGAGCCGGTGCTGGCGCACATGCGGCTCGGCGGCGAACTGCGGCGGGCCCTGGACGCCAACGAGCTGCGGGTCGTCTACCAGCCGATCCTGCGGCTCGACGACAACTGGTTGGTGGGGGTCGAGGCGCTGATCCGCTGGCATCACCCGGCGCGCGGAGTCGTCGGCCCGGCCGAGTTCATCCCGGCCGCCGAACGGACCGGTCTGATCGTGCCGCTGGGCCGGTTCGTGCTGCGCGAGACGTGCCGCCAGGCGGCGGCGTGGTCACGGGAGTTCGGGCCGGACGCACTGCGGGAGGCGGGCGTGAACGTCTCCGCACGGCAACTGCACGATCCCGACTTCGTCTCCGACGTGACGGCCGCGCTGGCCGAGAGCGGGCTGCCCTGCGAGCGACTGGTCCTGGAGGTGACCGAATCGGCGGTGCTCCGCGGTCAGCAGGTCTCCCGAACCCTCTTCGAACTCGACCGGATGGGCATCCGCCTGTCGCTTGACGACTTCGGCACCGGCGAATCGTCACTGAGCCTGCTGCGGGCCTTCCCGGCCGCGATCGTGAAGCTCGACAAGTCCTTCGTCGACGGTATCGAGATCGACGACGGACAGGCAGCGGCCGCCGACGCCCGGCAGGCGGTGGCCCGCGCGGTGATCCAGCTCGCCCACGCGCTCGGCCTGGAGACCGTCGCCGAGGGCGTCGAGAGCGCCGAGCAGGTGGCGGTGCTCCGCACCCTCGGCTACACCCGTGGCCAAGGTTTTCACCTGGCCCGACCGATGACCGCCGAGGGCATCTCCGGTCTCCTGGCCCACCAGCAGACCCTGGGTTCGGTCCAGACCTGGGCTAGTGGAAGAAGTGGCGGGTGGCGGTGAGGTACATGGTGACGTCGGCCTGCTTGCAGGCGGCGATCACCTCCTCGTCGCGGATCGAGCCGCCGGGCTGGACGATCGCCCGGACGCCCGCGTCGATGAGGATCTGCGGGCCGTCGGCGAACGGGAAGAAGGCGTCCGAGGCGGCCACCGCGCCGCGCGCCCGGTCGGTGCCGGCCCGGCTGACCGCGAGGCGGGCCGAGTCGACCCGGTTGACCTGCCCCATCCCGACGCCGACGGTGGCGCCGTCCTGGGCCAGCAGGATCGCGTTGCTCTTCACCGCGCGTACCGCCCGCCAGGCGAAGGCCAGGTCGGCCAGGGTGGCCTCGTCGGCCGGCTCACCGGCGGCCAGCCGCCAGCTGGTCGGGTCGTCGCCCTCGGCGTCGATCGCGTCGCGTGACTGCACCAGCACGCCGCCGCCGACCTGCCGCCACTCGGTCGGACGGGGCTGGAAGGCGGGCGCACGCAGCAGCCGGATGTTCTTCTTGGCCTGGAGCGTCTCCACCGCACCGGGTGCGTAGTCGGGCGCCACCACGACCTCGGTGAAGATCTCGGCGATCTGCCCGGCCAGTTCGACCGAGACCGGACGGTTGACGGCGATCACCCCGCCGAAGGCGGAGACCGGGTCGCAGGCGTGCGCCTTGCGGTGCGCCTGCGCCACGTCCGCGCCGACGGCGATGCCGCACGGGTTGGCGTGCTTGATGACGGCCACCGCCGGCTGGTCGGCGAAGTCGTTAGCGGCCCGCCAGGCGGCGTCCGCGTCGACGTAGTTGTTGTAGGACATCTCCTTGCCGTGCAACTGCTCGGCCTGAGCCAGCCCGGCCGGGCCGGCCGGGTCGGCGTAGAGGGCGGCGCTCTGGTGCGGGTTCTCGCCGTAGCGCAGCACCGCCTGCCGGCGCATCGCCAGGCCGACGAACTCCGGCATGCCCTCGGCCGCCGGGGCGACCGACGAGGCGAACCACTCGGCGACCGCCACGTCGTACTCGGCGATGTCGGCGAAGGCGCGGGCGGCCAACGCCCGGCGCTGTGCCAGGGTGAAGCCACCGCCGTCGAGCGCGGCCAGCAGCATCGGGTACGCGCCCGGATCGGTGACCACGGCCACCGAGGCGTGGTTCTTGGCCGCCGCCCGCACCATCGCCGGGCCGCCAATGTCGATCTGCTCGACGCACTCGTCCTGGCCGGCGCCGGAGGCGACGGTGTCCTGGAACGGGTACAGGTTGGACACCAGCAGGTCGAACCCGGCGATGCCGTGCGCGTCGAGCTGGGCGGTGTGCGCGTCCTTGCGCAGGTCGGCGAGGAGCCCGCCGTGAATCGCCGGGTGCAGGGTCTTCACCCGCCCGTCGAGGATCTCCGGGAACCCGGTCACCCGTTCCACCGACGTCACCGGTACCCCGGCCGCGGCGATCGTCGACGCCGTGCTGCCGGTGGAGACGATCTCCACACCGGCGGCGTGCAGCGCCTGGGCCAGGTCGGCCAGGCCGGTCTTGTCGTAGACGCTGACGAGTGCCCGCCGGATCGGGCGACGCCCGTCCTGGATGGAGTTCACGCCGACCATGACCTTTCTTCCAATGATCGTCCAACCGTCACGGAGCAGCCGGCCCACCTGCTCGACAAGCTGGCTCCGTTCCGCTTCCTTGATGCGCTCGGTGAGCGTGTCGACATCGTCGTCGTCCCCTACCGGCACCGCCACCTGCGCGACGATCGGCCCGGTGTCCATGCCGGCATCGACGAAGAAGAGGGTCGCCCCGGTCACCTTGACTCCGTAGGCGAGGGCGTCACGCGGGCCGTGGATGCCGGGAAACGCCGGCAACAGGCTGTTGTGCGTGTTCAGGTACCGGTCGCCGAAGGCGGCGAGGAAACGGGGACCGACAAGCTTCAGAAACCCGGCCGAGATGACCAGGTCGGGCCGGTGCTCGGCGACCCGCGCGGTGAGCGCGGCGTCCCACTGTTCGCGGTCCGGGTGGTCCTTGACCCGCTCGACGAAGGTCGGCACTCCCGCGGCGACGGCCCGGTCCAGGCCGGCGATCCCGTCACGGTCCGCCCCGACCGCGACCACCCGCGCCCCGTACGCCGGGTCGGCGGTCGCGTCCAGCAGGGCCTGGAGGTTGCTGCCGGAGCCGGAGACGAGGACGACGACACGGGCGGGCTGGTTCACCGGCACACCCTATCCGGCCGCTGGCCGGCGCCCATCCGCTGGGCGGCGCGGCGTGCGTGACCACCGAACTGGCCGAAACCGGGTACGCTGCCGGTCGCTTGGGACCGGTCTATGTCCGGTCCCGCACCCGTCAGCGAACGACCGTGAGGAGCACGTCGTCATGCAGCCCGAGTACCAGTCACAGCCACCGCAGTCGGTCGACAACAACATGACAATGTCGATCGTCGCGATCTTCCTGTTCTGGCCGCTGGCCATTCCGGCGATCATCAACGCCTCGAAGGTCAACCCGCTGGTGGAGCAGGGTGACTACGCCGGCGCACAGGCTGCGGCGGCCGAGTCGAAGAAGTGGTCCAAGTGGGCCCTGATCGCCGGTATCGCCTGGATCGTGCTCGTCCTGGTGTGCTGCCTCGGCGGCGGCCTGCTGGGCTCGATGAGCGGCAGCAACGCCAGCGGTTACTGAGCACCGGATGCAGCCCGGTCAACCCGGTCAGGACCCGTACGGCCAGCAGCCGCCGTACGGGGATCCCACCACACCCCAGCCGGCCAACCCGTACGCGCCGCCCCCGGCCAACCCGTACGCGCCACCGCCGGCCAACCCGTACGCCCAGCCGGCCGATCCGTACGCCCAGCCGGCCGATCCGTACGGTCAGCAGCCCCCGGCCGATCCGTACGGTCAGCAGCCCCCGGTTCCGGGTCAGCCGGAGGCTCCGCCCGCGCCCTACGATCCGTACGCGCCGCCGGCCGGTCCGCCACCGGCCGCCGGGCAACCCCCAACGTACGGGCAGCCTAGTTACGGGCAGCCGGGTTACGGGCAGCCTGGTTACGGGCAGCCTGGTTACGGTCAGCCGGGCTACGGTCAGCCCTACGCCGACCCGTACGCCCCGCAGCCCTACGGCGGCACGCCGATGTACCCGCACGCCGGCTTCACCGGCGCGCAGGGGCAGCAGAACACCCTCGGCCTGGTCGCGATGATCTTCGGTATCGCGTCGATCCCGCTGAGCTGCTGCTACCTCGGCATCCCGCTGGGGTTGGCGGCACTTGTCACCGGCTGGCTCGGCAAGCAGAAGGCCAACCAGGGGCTGGCCGGCAACTCCGGCCAGGCACTCGCCGGCCTGATCTGCGGCGCGGTGGGGCTGCTGCTGGGCCTGCTACATATCGTGGTGGTGGCGCTGAACGTCGGCGGTTCGCTGTATCCCTGACCGGGGACCCGACCACCGCCAGGGGCGTCCCGGAGCCGTCCGGGACGCCCCGAACGCATCAGAAGCACCCCGACTCCTCCCCAATCCCCTACCTACCGGGCCCCACCGCCTCCCGCGCGACGATGCACGGACGACATCGGGGAAGTTGCCGCCTTGCTCACCCTTGCAAGCCACAACATCGGGGATCCTGCGGTCTCCCGGCGCGGGGGGGTGCGCCGAAGGGCGGGAGGTGCGACGGGAAGCTCAGGGCGCGAGCCGGGCGAGCCAGCGGCTGGCGGCGGCACCGAGCAGCGCGCCGGCACCGGTGACCAGCAGCGCCGCGAGCGCCACCTGCCAACCGACCGGCCCGACATCCGCCAGCCGGCCACCGCCCAGCGGCCCGCCGGACGCCCTCGCCGCCGCGCCCAGCAGCAGGCCGGCGACCGGTCCGGCGAGCGCCGCCGGCACGAGCAGCCGCCGCCAGGACAGGGGTTTCCGTTCGGCGGTGGCCAGGCGCAGCAAGCGGCGCGCGAGCAGCCAGCCGGTGGCCATACCCACGAGGACGGGCAGGGCGAGTACGGTGACCGCGCCGAGCCCGTCGACCGGCCCGCTGGGCAGGCCGGCGAACAACGGCAGAGCCGGTAGCGGGCCGACCGACACCTCGCTGGTGCGTACCGCCGTGTCGGTGCCGACCGCGAAGCCGGGGCCGAGCAGGTAGCTGGCCGACCACACGCTGACGTTGGGCGCGTACGCGAGGCTGACCAGGGTGATGCCGGCCTGACCGGCGACGCCGGTTTGATAGGCGCCGATCAGGTCGGCCGCGTCACCACCACCGGTCGCCACGGCCAGCCCCGCCACGGCAGCGCCCGCGCCGAGCAGCACCAGGGCGGCGGCCAGGCCGGCGCGTACACCCTCACGCAACGGCATCGGCGTCTGCGCGGCGAGGACCTCCGCCACCCCGGTCGTACGGGCGGCACCGGCACCGGCGGCCAGGGTGCCGACAATCACCAGCGTCAGCCCGGCACGTACCGGCGACGCACCGGGGCCACCGGCACCGACCAGGATGGCGGCGAGCGCCCCCAACAGCCCGTACGCGACACCGACCGCCGTCGCGGCCGCGAGCGTACGGCCCGACGACCGGCCGCCGCGGGCACCGATCGCGCGGCTGGCGTGCACCCCGGCCCGGGTGAGCCGCCACACCGCCAGCGCGGTCACCGCGAGTGGTGCCAGGCCCAGCGGGCCGGTGGCCGTGGCCAGGGGCACTCCGTGGCCGAGGAGCCAGCCCGCCGCCCCCGCACGGGCGGCGTCGAGCAGGCTGCCGGCCCCCTCGCTGAGCTGGAACAGCCAGAGCGTCAGCGCCACCGGAAGCCAGGTGGTGACGGCCGCCCCGCTGGCGGCGACCAGTGCGGCGACCGCGAGCGGCGCGTGGC